>JAMOVF010000066.1 GCA_027061625.1 Deltaproteobacteria bacterium | reverse complement strand
GTTGCATTCAAGAAATAATCCTCGAAATATCAGCAATATGTCTGCGGTTATTTCTTTCATGCGCCTCGCCATCGAACAAAATTCCGAATTTTTAGAGATGCCCTTTAAACAGGCCGGGTTTTTTGTGGAAGCGCTAAATTGAAATTTTTTCCTGTTAAGTGATCAGATCAGGCTGATAGCGTCCGGTCCTTTTCTTGATTTCAGCAATAATGTCTGCTGCCTTAATTAGTGGCTCCAATGCCTTCTGCACCGGCATGTCATGCTTGCTGTGGTCAGGCTCATAATGTTCGATATAAACCCGCAATGTGGCTCCAACCGTACCTGTGCCCGAAAGCCTAAAGACCAGCCTTGCTTCATTTTCAAAGAATATCCTTATGCCTTGATGCTTGCTTACATGGCCATCAATGGGATCAACATATGAAAAGTCATCTGCATGGCGCACCTGCAAACCAGAAACAGTGGTATTTTTTAAAGTGGGAAGTTTTGCCCTCAAGTCATCCATGAGTTTCTTGGCTATGTCAGGATCAAGGGCTTCATAGTCATGCCTAGAATAAAAATGGCGTCCATATTTATGCCAATGATCCCTTACTATTTTTTCTACTGATTTTCCAGTTGCTGCCAGCAGATTCAGCCAGAATAGTACTGCCCAAAGGCCATCTTTTTCCCTTATATGGTCCGAACCTGTTCCAAAACTCTCCTCACCACACAGGGTAATTCTGCCTGCATCCAGCAAGTTTCCAAAGAATTTCCATCCAGTAGGTGTTTCATAGCAGGAGATGCCCAGATGTTCAGCCACCTTGTCTGCAGCCCTGCTGGTGGGCATTGACCTGGCAATTCCTGCAAGCCCTTTTTTATATTCAGGTACAAATTGGGCGTTTGATGCCAGCACGGCCAAGCTGTCGCTGGGAGTTACGAAAAAGTTCCTTCCCAGGATCATATTTCTATCGCCATCTCCATCTGAGGCTGCACCAAAATCGGGTCCATTGTCAGAAAAGAGCTCTTGTACCAGCTCCTTAGCATATTTGAGGTTTGGATCAGGATGAAAACCACCAAAATCTTCCAGCGGTTCAGCATGCATCAGGCAGCTCTCAGGCGCTCCCAGGCGTTTTACCAAGATTTCCTTGGCATAAGGCCCTGTTACCGCATTCATGGCATCATATTTCATACGGAAGCCCTTGGAAAATAGACTTCTGATTGCATTGAAATCAAAAATGCTCTCCATTAGATCTGCATAATCAGATACGGGATCAATAATTTCAACTTTAGTCTGTTCAACAACAGTTTCCCCCTGTACTGTCAGGTCCAAGTCTGGGGCGTCTGATATCAAATAGCGTTCTATTTTGCAGGCTTCTTCAAAAATACGTTCTGTCACTTGTTCTGGCGCTGGGCCGCCATTTTCGATATTGAATTTTACTCCGAAATCTCCATCAGGCCCGCCAGGATTGTGGCTCGCTGACAGGATGATACCTCCAGAAAGCTTATGTTTCCTGATAATACAAGAGGCAGCAGGTGTGGATAGTATGCCATTCTGCCCAATATATAGGGCAGAAGCCCCATTGGCAGAAGCCATTTTGATAATGGTCTGGATTGCCCGGCTGTTGTAGAAACGGCCGTCTCCGCCAATAACAAAGGTCTTTCCTGAAGCACCCCCAATGGCATTAAAAATGGCCTGTATGAAGTTTTCCAAGTAGTGAGGTTGCTGGAATACCTTTACCTTTTTTCTCAAGCCAGATGTTCCTGGTTTCTGGTCCTTAAAGGGGGTGGTCTTTATCTCTTTTATGGCCATAATAAGGGTGCCTCCTTTAAAACAAAGCTTGTACGCATCTTCCAATAAATGTAAGTTGAAAGGAATTAAGCTGTTTTTCAATCTTTCCAAGGAGAAAGATATATATGGAAACTCCAAACATCCATACACTAAATGTAAAAAAGATTAAACCGCCTAAATTACCAGTCAAGAATGCTGCTTCTTTGATTCTGCTTGCCTTGATAGCCATGGTTGTGTGGAATTCATGGTTTACTGTTGAACCAGAGGAAGTTGGCGTGGTGCTGAGATTTGGAAAATATGTGCGCGAGGCAGCGCCTGGGCTAAATTTTAAACTGCCTGATCCAATTGAAAAAGTTATAAAGGTTCCAGTACAGCGCCAGCTCAAAGAGGAGTTCGGCTTTAGGACCATAAAGCCTGGGGTGAACAGCAATTTCAAGCGGAATTACAAGGGAGAATCTTTGATGCTCACAGGCGACTTGAATGTGGCTGTGGTGGAATGGTCAACTCAATACAGGGTGCGGGACCCTTATCTCTTTCTTTTTAAGGTTAAGGATATACGCACTACATTTAGAGACATGAATGAAGCCGTGATGCGCGAGGTGATAGGGGATAGAAGCGTTGACCACATTCTTACAGTGGGGCGTCAGGAAATAGCAGAACAGGTGAAAGTTAAGCTCCAGGAATTGTGCAACCAGTATGAGACAGGCATTTCCGTTGACCAGATAGTGCTTCAGAATGTTACTCCACCAGATCCAGTAAAGCCCTCTTTTAATGAAGTAAACCAGGCCCAGCAGGAAAGAGAAAAGATGATCAATGAGGCCTTGGCAGAATATAACAGGGTTATCCCAAGGGCAAAGGGTGAAGCATTAAAGACCATCCAGCAGGCAGAAGGCTATGCAGCAGACAGGATCAATAGGGCAAAGGGAGATGCGGCCTTTTTTGAGCAGCTGCTCAAGGCATATC
>JAMOVF010000065.1 GCA_027061625.1 Deltaproteobacteria bacterium | reverse complement strand
AGACATTACCTTTACAGAAGCAGCCACAGTATCCAGGGCATCAAACAATATCTCTTTGTCTTCTTGGAGATCGCGGTTATAGGCCAGTGGCAGTCCTTTCAACAAGGTAAGCGCAGCCATCAAACTGCCATATACTCGGCCTGTTTTACCACGTACCAATTCAGGTACGTCAGGATTTTTTTTCTGAGGCATTATGCTGGAGCCTGTGCAAAATGAATCTGGCAGCTCTACAAAATCAAATTCCTGACTCGACCAGAGCACCAGTTCTTCAGAAAGCCTGCTCAGATGGGCCATGATAAGGCTTGAAGCAGCAAGAAATTCAACAATAAAGTCCCTGTCTCCTACCGTATCTAAGCTGTTTCTCGAGACCTCTGCAAAACCAAGTTCCCGGGCGGTGTAGTTGCGGTCTATGGGAAAGCCTGTTCCAGCAAGTGCGGCGCTTCCCAAAGGGCAAACATCCATCCGTTTCTGGCAGTCGTGCAGCCGTTCCCGGTCCCGCCGGAACATTTCAAAATAGGCAAGCATGTGATGACCCCATAAAACAGGCTGGGCACGCTGAAGATGTGTATATCCAGGCATCAAATAATCCAGGTAATTTTCAGCCTGAAAGAGCAGGCCTTGCTGCAGTTCATAAAGGGCTGCGTCCAGGGCAGTTATTTCCTCCTTGAGATAGAGTCTAATATCTGTGGCCACTTGGTCATTCCGGCTTCGCGCCGTATGAAGCCTTCTACCTGCATCACCAATTTTTTCAATTAAGGCCTGTTCTATGTTCATGTGGACATCTTCCAGGCTTTTTTGCCACTTGAACCGGCCAGATTCTATTTCCCCAAGGATGCTTTCAAGGCCCTTGACAATGGCATCTCCATCCTCTTTTGGAATTATCCCCTGTTTGGCAAGCATTTTTGCATGGGCAATGCTTCCAATTATATCTTGTTTGTAAAGGCGCTTATCAAAGTGGACAGAGGCAGTAAAATCCTCAACAAGTGATTCAGTCGCTTCTTTGAAACGGCCTCCCCACAATTTTTTTTCTTTGTTGCTCTCCATAATAATAGCCGGTTTTCAAATTTTTAAGTTGCGCCTAGTTTTTACTTGGGAAAGGAAAAAATCGCAATAGAATCGGTTACGAAGTTTTTTGTAGCTGTTTTTCTGTCAACAACAAGGTCGCCATAGAGGTTTTTTAGAGGTGTTGTATGAAATGTGCCGATAATAAAGAAAGTATGCTTATTTTAGATAAATTGATAAGTGATCTCTTTTCCTACAAGCCTTCACGTTCAGGCAGTCTCTCTGCTGCAGATGAAGGGGCTTCTCTTGCCAATGACAAAGGCATGGTAATAGAAGGCAGGGTGATACAGACAGTAGGAAGAATAAGCGCTATTGAAACTGGTAATGGCACCTTGCGGGCTGAAAGCTATGTAGATCTAAAACTGGGTGCAAAAGTAAAACTGGAAATAATTGAGCCAGGTAACCCAGCCAAGGTGAAGCTTCTGGCCCAGGAGGTAAGCCAATTAAACAGCAGGCAAAGGGCAGCCCTTTCTTTTCTATCTATGAGGGCTTCTCTTTCAAGGTTCAAGGAGTCTGTGGGCCAATTAATAGGGCAGGCAGAAAATCCATTGCCAAATGGAAAAGAAAGCACTGAATTTAATACAACCGTTTCAAAAGCAGCGGAAGCATTTCGTTTTCTGGCACAAGATTCTACGCCTGCCCCTGAAAGGGTGCGCAGTTGGATTGCATTTAAAGAGCTTGCCTCTGACTCAAAGGATGTTCAAGTAAAAGTTGGAGAAAAAGATACTGGCAGTGATGTCAAGGAAGCCGTTAGAGATGTTATGAGCCATTTACAAGGAGCCAGCTTCACAGAACAGAAGGTGACCCAGGAGATACGGCTGCCCTTTTTCCTTATTCCCTTCTGGTTCAAAGATGGTGAAAGCGCAGGCCACTTAAGCATGTGGAAGGAAGAGAAGCAAGAAACTGAGCTGAAACAGGAACGTTTATGCCTATTTTTTGATCTTTCCATGCAGAAACTCGGTGAAACAAGGCTTCAAATTGTGGTGAATGGAAAAGATCTTTATTTGATGATTTCAGCCTCAGATAAATCTTTGATAATCTTGAGGGATAATTTTAAGGAGTTAGTTTCAAAATTGAATCAGGCAGGCTTTAGAGTGATTGGTTCAGATTTTGTTGCAACAGAAGAAGCTTCTATAAATTTGCCTGTTCCCTTGGCAAATACTTTAGATGATGGCTTTTCTGGTAATATTCATATCATAACGTGAAAAAGCAGCACAAAGATATAAAAAAGGCTGTAGCACTGCGTTACAAGGACGGCGAAGATGCAGCGCCTAAAGTTGCTGCAAAAGGGCAGGGCACTATAGCTGAAAAGATAATCGCCTTGGCAAAAGAGGCTGGTGTGCCTGTAAAGGAAGATTCTGATTTGGTCGAGGTGCTTTCAAAACTTGAGGTGGATGAGCACATTCCTCCGGAAACATATGTGGTGGTGGCTGAAATTTTGGCGTGGGTATATCGGGTCAATAAAAAGGCATAAAAAAAGAGGCGTTTTGGAAACGCCTCTTGAGCCTTAAGATAGTGTGTATTGATTAATTTTTAATCATTTTTTTGAAATCTGCATAGATATCTTTGATTCTTTTCCTCAAAGCAGCTATTTTTTCATGTAATTCTTCATTGCCATAACGGGGTTCTGGCAGGGAAAAGATTATGCTATGGAGTTCATCTATATAACCTTCGATGGATTTCTCCCATTCGGGATTGCCCGTCTGTTCTACTTCTGAAGCCTCTTTGATTTCATCCTCCAACCTCTTTATGGCCTCTTCCAAAGTATCGATGTAATCTTTCTGAATGGCCGCCAATTTTTCCTGCATTTCTACTACATTCATCTTAGTTACCTCCTGCTCAGATTATTTGATTAGAAGATGAGCATCCCCATGTAAAAGTCAACTATAAGGCCACCTCAAAAAAACGGCCTTATTTTTAAAATTTAGAGGGCTGAATAGGAGGTTTTAAATTGAGATAAATTTAAACAGCTTCTTTTAAAGGGGCATTTTTTGCTGGAGTAATAGGATATTTTACAGGATATTTTACAGGATCCAATATGAGCTGTGCTCCCAGCCTCGTTTCAATATTTATAACAATAGGTCCTAATAGATTCACTGTTACACTTTTTTGTGGTTTGTCAGAAATGGTTACGAGCAGAAGCACCTCAACTTGTTCAGGTTTCTTTATTTTTAGCATTTCCTGCACATCATCTGGAATTTTAAAGGAATAGTTTTCTGTACAAATGGCAGAAGGGCTTATGGTTACAAAGGCAAGATCCTCGTCATCCAGTGACTGGAGCCACCAGAATATAGATTTATCTCCATGAGGAAACAAAATAAAGCGCTTGGAGTGTGGAAAACCCAATATGCCTTGAGGAAAGGTTATGATTTTATCAGATTCTACATCTATTATACCAAATCTGGTAGTTTCAATTTTCATTTTTTGCCTCTATTCCATAACAGGCAACTCTTCCAGTATAGTTGGATCCACAGGAGATTGTGCGGCTTGCCTGTTTTCCTGCTCTATCTTTAAAAAGACCTCTTCTCGCAGCACGGATACTCTGTCTGGAGCTTCTATGCCAATTCTTACTTGGCGTCCTTTAGTTTCAAGAATTTCTATTGTTATGTCATTTCCGATCCTGATCTTTTCACCAGGTCTTCGTCTTAATACCAGCATGTTCAGGGCCCTCCTTGGCACCTATCTGCCCGCCAAACACGCTGCAGGCTGAGTTTGGCAATAGAAAAGACTAAATAAAGTTTGCCAGGCTTATCTGCATAACCTTAGAAGCCGAGGCCAGAGCCGCCTGATATGTAGTTTCCAGGGTTCGCAAATTCGTTACAGCTTCAAGTATGTCAGTATCTTCCAGGTCTGATAACCGCTCGGTGTTTGTGACTGTGAGCGTTTCAGCCATCTCATCTTTGTTATCCAGGGTATTGGCCTGGGCTCCAAGTATGGCTGTCAAATCTGCAATATTTGTTATAGCCTTGTTCAATTCTCCCATTGCATCCTGTATGCCAGCATCACTATCTGCCTCCAGTGCATCATGCAGAAGATCCAAGGCTTCGAATACCCTGGAATCCTGCAATTTTTTGCCGTCCAGACCAATGGTTTGTGTCACATTTGACGCCACATCTATGGAGATAGCGTCATTGTTCCCATCATATTCCACTGTTCCGTCATTATTCAAAACAAAGGGGCGGCGGCCAGTCTCATATTCTGTTGTTTTTGTGCCGCCAAAAATGTAACGGTTCCCTAATTTGGTATTTCCCAAAGCCACAGTTTCTTCCAGGATATATTCTACTTCCTTCGCAAGGGTTTTTCGGTCAGAAGCATTCAGGGTATTGTTGGCGCCTTGTACTGCCAGTGTTTTTGCCCTAATGAGACGGTCTTGGATCTGGCGTAATGCAGATTCTGATGTTTCCACCCAACCTTTGGCATATTGAATATTGCGAGAATATTGCTCTGTTTCCCGAATGGAATTTCTGAGGTTGAGGGCATGGGTAAGGGCAACAGGTGCATCCGAGGGCCTGTGGTAAATGCGTCCGGATGCTATGGAAACATTTGTGTTTGCCTGTTTTTCAACTATTTTACCAAGATCGGTATTGATCTGGTCATACATGGTATTCATGGTGACTCTCATATTGGGTACCTCTATTTGGTATCAAGCAGTGTCAAAAACATTTCATCAGCAGTTTTTATAAGTTTTGCAGCTGCTGTATATGCATGCTGGAATTTGAGTAGATTGGACAACTCTTCATCAAGGGAAACGCCAGCAATACTGTCACGCCGTGCCTCAAGTTCGGTCACACTAGCTGTAGTGAAATCTAAGTCTTGATTGATTCCTCTAGAATGGATTCCAATGGTTGCAACAAGGCTATGGAATGCCTCATTGATGCTGGCTCCTTCCAGTTCCATCATTCTTTGGTTGCTGAGCCCACTTATGGCCAAGGCATTTGTATTATTGGCAGGTTCGTGACTGCCTCCACCGATGATATCAAGGCCTAAAAAGTTGGAAATACCGCTGTCATCGTTTCTTAGGGCAAAGCCTTTGAAATTGCTTTCTGCTGCAATGTTCAGTTTTCCATCAATTAACTGGGCGGTTAACCCATTAAGGTTGTCAATTTTTTCTGCAATATCTTTTAATGTATCCCCTGAATCGATTGTAATGGAGAGCTGCTGAACATTTCCATCTGGATCAAAGAGGTCTAAAGCCAATGTGCCAGGAAAAGAGAGCCCCTGATTGTTATAATTAATAAGCGGTTCAAATGTTCTTTCTACTTGATAATTGCCTGAAATTTCCTTTACTGGCGCTGAAGGGTTTGAAATGCCCAAATAATCAAAAAGATTTGTTGTTCCGCTATCAATGGAATTTATAGTCCAGCCAGTTTCTTTGGCAGTAATCTTAACTATGCCTTCGGAGATATCTGTACTAATTTTGCCAGTGTCTTCAAGGGCTTTCAGCACATTTTCAAGGGAGTCTTCGTTTATGTCAACTGCAACTTGGAATGACTGAAGATTGCCAGTGTTATCCACCAGTTCTACACTTATAGTGCCATCGTCCAGCACCATATCAAGAGGACGTTCAACTTCTCTTATGTTTTTGGCAGCAAAAACGCTGGAAACTGGAGCTTCTGTTATTTGGGCTGCAGCAATTAGCTTGGGATCATTCATGAGATCCTGACTTACATTTATAGTAGCTGCGTTATATCCGTCAAAAAAGCTGTTTAGTCCTAAAGCCATCAAGAGGCCGGAACTGTCCTTTCCAAACGAAAATCCTCGAGCACTGCTGGTGCCGTCAATCCCAATATTGAGCCTATTGTTCACAATCTTTGCAGTAAGGCCGTCAATATCGTCAATCTGCTGCCTTATTTCCTCTAAGGAGCGGGCTATCCTGCCGCCAGAGCCATCATCTTTGAAGGCTTGGATAGTAAAGGGTTCTGCATAACTGGTAGATGTATCACTATCTATAGCCTTGCCTTCAGAATCAAACAGCCAAATTTTAAAAGTTCCATCTTTTATATCTTCGGAAAATTTCAATCCTGAAGACCCATGCGCTAAGGGCTCATTAGTGTTGGCTACCATGTGAACAGAAGTGGTTTCGGTAAGAGGTATCAAACCGATTCCCTGGGCATGCAGCTCATTTACGGATTTAATGAGTTGTGTAGCAAATTTATTAAGGGATTCCACATAATTTAATGGATATGTGGTGTCAAAATTTCCAAAGTTCAGCCCTGTTACTCCTCCATCTATGGAGTCTATTTGGAACTTTATTGCCCTGTCACCACTTTTGATGTCCTCTATTTTAATTCTTCCATCTTCTGTTAAAGAGACCTCCACTCGCTGCATAGGAGGATTGGTGCTGTTGTCCTGGTACATTTCAGCAATAGAGGTTAAAAAGTCACCTATGGTGGCATTTGATTCAGGCGGGCCAGCAGTATAGGTGAAAGTACCAGTTACTGGTTGTCCATCTTGATCTGTGCCAGAAAAGTTTATGGTAAAGTCTCCTGTCACCGTCACCCCATCCAAGGTATCCCAATGGGTGCTTGGCTTTATGGCCTTTCCACCGGATGCGTTTGGAAGAGAGCCGATCAAAATGGCTGGATCAGCAGGCGTTATGCGCGATTTTATATCCAGCCAGCCGCCAAGTTCTCCGCCCTGCACATCTTCAGGCGTAAGGGTGAATGTTTTTCCATCTGTTCCAACCCACTCAACCTTGCCGGAACGGAGCTGCAGTTCCCACGACTTGTCGCCTTCCACAAGAGGGCTTCCCTGGCCTATCAAGATGGTGTAGGAGCCTCGTTCGGTTTCAAAATAGTGAATATCTGCCAGATTGGAGAGCTCCTTTACCAGCATATCCCGCTGATCACGCAGGTCGTTGGCAGAGTGGCCGCCAGTTTCTGCAGCTACAATCTGGACATTGATCTTGGCGATTTGCTTACTCAGGCGGTTAATATCACCGATGGTGGTTTCCAAGTTGACATCAATATCTTGAGACTGTTTTACCAGCGATTTGTATTTTTCTCTTATTCCATTAGCCAGCAATGTTGCCCGTTCAAGCAGAGTGGTGCGTTCAGGTATTGATTCGGCATTATTGGCAATGTCCTCCCAGGCAGTCCAAAATTGGCTTAAGAGTTCATTAAGACCGTTTTCATCTGTTTCATTCAGGATCCCTTCTATTAGTTTCATTCCAGATTGGCGGGTCTCAAGGCCAGATTTTACCGAGTTTTTTTCAAAGAGGATTTGTGTAATAAAACTGTCGTAACTTCTGGTCACTTCTTTTGCAGAAACTCCATTTCCAAGCTGCCCTACAAAGTCAGGCGTAGGCATTTGAGATGAAAGTTCCACACTCTGGCGTGAATACCCTCTGGTATTCACATTGGAAACATTGTGGCCAGTAGTCTGGAGATTGAGCTGGTGGGTCAAAAGCCCGCTTTTAGCTATGTTTAGGAGGCTGCTTATTCCTGGCATGGTTAAAATCCCGCTGCTCTGCTGTGCAGGCCATAGTCGTTCCGCATTTTGCCATTTGTATCATAAACAACGCCCTCCATTCCCACTTTCCCGGCAAAGATATCAAGCAGCTTTCTTGTGGTCTCAAGCTGTTCATCTATCCACTGGAGGTGGCGTTTATTCATGGCCTTAATTTCCATCTCAAGCATCTTGCACTTGTTCATCCACGTTTCAAGCTCATGCAGTTGCTTAGCGCTTACAGAGGTCTTGATATAATCCCATCGTTCGTCACCAGGTTTGCCTCCAATGGCGGTCACAATGGTGTCTGCGGTAAGATGTAATTTTTTCTGTTTTTTAAGCATGTGACCAACGCATGATTGTTTTTTTCCATTAATTTTCAAAAGGGCGGTAGTGTCTTGTGTGAAAAGGGCTGTCCATTCTTCTTCCAGCACTTTTTTCAAATCTTCTAAAGAATTGAGAAATTCTGTGGCAGTCCTCCAAAAGGATTTGGGAAGAGCTTCAATCTTGGAAAGATTTTTGTTACTGCTCATTGCTGGCACCTCCTTTTAATTGAGAGTTTGCATGCCCATGCAGCATTTTATCCGCAAGTTTTTTATAGAGGTTTTGCCATAATCCAATTCCCTTTCCATGAGCAATTTTCTCTGCCATTTTCTGATCAAACATAGAGATATAAATGTCTTCTTGCAGGCCGCCATGGAGTATGCCCTGTTTTGGAACACTCTTTCTCATCTCTTTAAGAATCATATTAATGAACATGGCTTCAAAGTCCTGGCACACCTTTTTAAGCTCCCTATCATTCTCTTCGGAATGTGGTCTGGCAACTCCATTTTGTGTGTTGCTTACCAACAGTGTTGCTGGCACAAATGACATTGTTGTCCTGGTAATATCCATTTAAATCACCTCTATTTCTGCCTGGAGTGCTCCAGCTGCTTTTACGGATTGAAGTACTGCTATAAGGTCTCTTGGTGTAACGCCCACTGCATTTAATGCCCTAACCAGATCACCTATAGTCACGCCTTCGTTCAGTACTATCAGGCGCCCTTCATCTTCATTTGTTTGGATTGTGGTATCTGGTGTTACCACTGTTTGGCCTTGGCTGAAGGGTTCAGGCTGGGAAACCTGAGGATTTTCTTTGATCTGTATGCTAAGGTTGCCATGGGCAATAGCGACCCTTGAGATACGCACCTGGTCTCCCATTACTACTGTGCCTGTTCTTTCATCAAGGATTACTTTAGCACGCTGATCAGGCGTAATTTTCACAGACTCTATAGTTGCAAGCAGCGCTACGGTATTTCCCTTGAATTTTTCAGGAACTCGTATGGAAAAGGTTTCCGCATCAACCGGCCTGGCAAATTCGGCTCCCAGCAGGTAATTTACTGCTTTGACCGCCCGCATTACTGTTGTGAAATCCGGCCTGAAGAGGCTCATGGTTATTTCCCCTTTTTTGTTGATGGGAACTGCTATTTCTCTTTCTATGGTGGCGCCATTTGGAATACGCCCTGCTGTGGGATGATTTTTCTGCACAGAGGCTCCTGCGCCTTCAGCAGCAAATCCGCCTATGGACAGAGGGCCTTGTGCTACTGCATATATCTCTCCGTCTATACCTTTAAGAGGCGTCATCAGCAGCGTGCCGCCCTGGAGGCTTTTTGCGTCTCCAAGTGATGAGACCACTACATCAATTTTCTGCCCTATCTTTGCAAAGGGTGGAATCTCTGCAGTCACCATTACCCCTGCAGCATTTTTTACCTTAACCGTTTTGGGGTTGATATTTATGCCCATCCTTTCCATCATGTTAGCAATGGACTGGATGGTGAATTTTGCCTGGGTGCCGTCTCCTGTTCCATTCAGTCCTACCACAAGGCCGTAGCCCACCAGCTGGTTAGTTCGAACGCCTTTTACATTTGCAATGTCCTTGAGGCGCGCACCGTGGCCTGCTACAGGCCATGTTGCTAAGAAGGCGATGATTGTCAAAAAAATGACCACAATTTCTTTTTTTCTTTTCATGACTTTCATCTTTCTCCTTGTTAGAACAGGGCAATAAGCCCCAATATCCTGGCAAACCAAGCTGGGTTCTGTTTCTCGCTCAATACGCCGCCTCCCGTATATTCTATGCGTGCATCGCCTATTCGTGTGGAGGAGACTGTATTGTCTGGCCCAATGTCTTGTGGCCTTACTACACCGGTTAGTATCAAATATTGTGTCTCATTGTTGATCCTGAGTTCCCGGCTTCCCCGTACAATCAAGTTGCCGCCCGGCAATACTTGCACTACGCGTGCCGAAATAGTACCGCTCAAGGAGGCATTTCTGGATGTCTTTCCTGAGCCCTGGAATTTGCTGCTAGTGGAGCCACCAATGGCATTTTTGGCATCCACTTTTGCATTTTCATATCTGGGCTGGACCTGCTTATTGAATTCAAGGCCAAAGATGCCGGAAAGGCCAATGTTCATGTCCGATTTGCGCTGGGTTTGTGTGCGCACATCCTTGGCACCTTTGAGATCTTCTTCCACTACAATGGTAACAACATCCCCTATGCGCCGCGCCCTGAAGTCTGAAACAAGGCTCACATGGCGGGTTCTCTGAAAGAGAGAACCTTCCTCAGGAGGGACTTGAGGAACAGGGATATCAGGCACCACAGGAGATGGCGGCTGGGGAGAAGGGGGAGGTGTGTGAGGAGCACATGCCCCCAGCAATATGGCTGCTATAAATAATAGAGGCATAAACTTCATAATCATTCCTTTAGAAGAACACCTTTACTGTTTTCGTATCCAAAACTTGAGCCAGTATATCCCGATGGCTCATGGCATTTTGGACCTTAATGAATTGGCCTCTGGCCCCCTTTTCCTTCACAATGCCAGGCACTCTTACAAAGAGGCTGCCGGATTGCGCTATAATAGTCACTCTGCTGCCCCTTTTTACAAGAACCGGCTCCTGAAGAATTATAGGTGTGATGACTTCTCCACTTCTTACAGAACGCCTGAGCCCTTTGCCCAGGGCAGCCTTCATATTGTAAAGGGGTTCTGCTCTCAGCTTTGAAAGGGGTTTTTTTACGACTGTGAGGTCCTCTGGAGTAAGCACATGCCCTTTGCGCAGAGGCCTTGTGGCGCAGACTACGTTTTTGTAAATTTCCACCCATCCATTCACCCTAACCCTGCGCACAGGCCTTTGATCTGCCATTACCGTGACCAGGAACGAGACCCTTCCAAGCCCCTTTGAATTAGATGGAGGAGCAATATCAAAATCTACTTCTGCACTGGCTGGAACTCCCACTCTTGTAGGAAACATCCTTAGATCTGAAATATCGAGCTGTTC
>JAMOVF010000064.1 GCA_027061625.1 Deltaproteobacteria bacterium | reverse complement strand
ACCCTGAAATATACAACAGCGCTCACCCTTACCGAGACATTGTCTTTGGTAATAATGTCTTGAGGCGGAACATCCAGGGTGATGGTGCGTAAATCCACTTTTTTCATCTTATCGATAATTGGTATTAAAATAATGAGCCCCGGGCCTTTTGCCTTTAAAAGCCTGCCCAGCCGGAATACCACTGCACGTTCATATTCCCTCATAACCCTTACAGAGGTTGCTAGAAAGGCAATGGCTAAAAACAACAAAAAAGCAAATGATACAGGCATGGTTCAATCCTCCTGATTTTTCATCAAAGGCTCAACCACTAAAGTCAAGCCTTTTATATCCACTATTTTTACTTTTTCACCTGTAGGTATGGAAACGTTGCTGGTGCTGATCCATAATTCTCCTTCAACAAAGACCAAGCCTTCACCATTAGGGGGAATTTCCTTTTTCACAACCCCTGTAAGGCCTATCAAGGCCTTTTTGCCGGTTTTGGGCTTGGATAATGCTGCCTTGGTAGCAAGAAAGATGATGGTGGCCATGAAAACACCCACCCCAACCAGTGTGGGCCACAGCACCTCAGGTGATATGGCAATGCCGCTTTTGTCAGGATCAAAAAGCATTATTGATCCGAATACCAGGGCTGCAAACCCTGCTGCTCCCAATATGCCGTGGCTGGTGATAATGAGCTCAAGAACAAAGAGAATGGCCGCCAGCAGGAGGAGCAAAAGACCTGCGCTGTTAACAGAAAGGGCCTGGAGAGAATATAACCCTAGCAGCAGGCATATTGCGCCTATGCTTCCTGGGAAGATCACACCTGGATGGGCAAATTCAAAATATAGGCCGATCATTCCCGCCATCAGCAATAGATACGCAATGTTTGGGTCAGCAATGGTGCGCAGGACCTTTTCCCTGAAACTCTCCTTCACTTCTATCAATTGGGCGTCATCGGTCTTTAGTTTTACAGGCCCAGAAGGAAGAATTATGACACGTCCGCTGCACTTTTCGATAAGTTCGTCAACATCTGAGGCAATAAAGTCCACTACTCGCAGTTGAACTGCCTCTTTGGCAGTGGCTGAAACGCTTTCCCTCACCGCATCTTCTGCCCATTTGGCATTCCTGCCCCTTTCAGCTGCCAGGCTGCGAGCCAATGCAGCAATATCATGTTCTGCCTTTTTCATTACATCTGAACCTTTTTCTTTGCTTGACCCAGGCCCAAGCGATACAGGATGAGCAGCACCAATGTTGGTGCCGGGAGCCATTGCCGCCACATGGGCAGAGAGGGTAAGAATGGCCCCTGCCGAGGCAGCCTGGGCGCCAGATGGTGCCACAAAGAATATAATTGGAACTCTGGCAGACATAACGATCTCCACCATGTCCCTGAGAGTTGATACCAGTCCTCCTGGCGTATTCAATTCAACGATCAAAGCAGAGCCATCCACTGCTTCAGCCTGTTTTGCAGCGCGTTCCAACAACAGTTTGGCTCCTGGGTTGATGCTCCCTTTAAGCTTAAGCATGAAATAGGTTGTGATGTTGTAAGTTTTCTTAATTTTTTGTTCAGAAGCATGGAGCCAGCAGCAAGGCAGCAAAAATAGCAAAAAAATAGATATGAATAAGGAGTTTATGGGCCAATATTTATTCATATTCAAGGCTCGATTTGTCTTAGCGCTAATCCAGGAGCTTTCTGTATTCCCTTTGCAGGAGCTGCAGATCATTCCAAGCCTCTGCTTTCAGTGCCTTCTGCTTGGCCCCTGCAAAGCGTAAAATATATGCTGGATGATATGTAACAATCAGCTTTATGCCATTCAGGTAGTGTAACCGGCCCCGTAATTTTTTTAGGCCTTCATTGGTCTTGAGCAAACTATGTGCAGCCACAGTGCCAAGGGCTAGAATTAACTTTGGTTTTATGAGCTTGATCTGCATCATTAAAAAGGGCATACAGGATTTGATTTCATCTGCCTTTGGAGTCCTATTCCCTGGGGGGTGGCACTTTAAAATTGATGTTATGAATACCTCCTTACGGTCTATTTCTATGGCCTTCAGCATCTTGGTAAGGAGCTGCCCTGATGCACCAACAAAGGGGCGTCCTGTAAGATCTTCTTCTTTTCCCGGTGCCTCCCCAATGATCATAAGCCTTGCATCTGGAGGCCCTTCACCAAACACCACATTATGCCTGGATTTATGCAAATTGCAGCGCTTGCAATTTTGGATTGTTTTTCGGAGTTTTTCCAGACTTTCTGGAATTTCTATATTTTTTTCATCTTGATCATCCTGTGAAGTTCCAGAATCTCCTAAAAAGGACTTGATCCCAGGAGTTACAGGCAATGATTCCAGGCCCATCTGTTTGTGAAAACGGAGCCAGGCATCCAATTCTTCAATGAGATTGTCAATTTTGCGTGCCATGTTGAAAGCATGGCACAGGGAATATCAGGCGTCAATATATTAAGGGCTCTGGTGCTATAGGCTTCTAGATATTTATAAAGTTGTCCATAGTTTGCTGATATGCAATGTGTAACGTATATTAAAATAAGGCCGTAATTTGTAATTTTGCCTCCTTAATGATGCCTCGGAACCGTTTGTGCACCCAAATATATGGCAGAGGTTTTATTCATAACATTATCTTAACAAAAATGTTTGACAATCAATTTAATGTTTGGCATACTATGAATTAAGTAGTAGTGATGGGGGAGATTCACTGTTTTCTTAAATAAATTGGTTCTTAGGTATTGGTTTTCACAAAACACAAAACAACACAAAACAAAACGAGGAGGTAG
>JAMOVF010000063.1 GCA_027061625.1 Deltaproteobacteria bacterium | reverse complement strand
TCCCTCTGCTTGTTTCTGATGCCCCTCTTGTTGGCACGGGCATGGAGGAGATCGTGGCCAGGGATTCTGGGGTGGCGATTATTGCCAAGCGTGATGGCTGGATCGAAGATGTGGACTCCACCCGCTTGGTGGTGTGCTACGAGGAAGATGAAGAAAAAGGTCTGCCCATAGAAGTGGAAATACATAAACTTACCAAGTTCCAGAAGTCCAACCAGACCACCACATTGAACCAGAAACCCATAGTAAAACCAGGCCAGAAATTCAAAAAAGGCGATATTCTGGTGGATGGCCCTTCAACAGATGGCGGAGAATTGGCCTTGGGAAAGAATGTGGTGGTGGCCTTTATGCCTTGGCGCGGCTACAATTTTGAGGACGCCATAATTGTGAGTGAAAGGCTCGTCAAAGAAGATGTCTACACGTCTATTCATATTGAAGAGTTTGAAGTGGAAGCCAGGGATACCAAGCTTGGCCGTGAGGAAATAACCAGAGACATCCCCAATGTAGGGGAAGAGGCCCTTAAAAATCTGGATGACAGTGGCATTATCCGCATAGGAGCTGAGGTCAAAGCTGGGGATATCTTGGTCGGCAAGGTAACCCCAAAAGGCGAAACTCAGCTTACCCCTGAGGAAAAGCTGCTGCGCGCCATATTTGGAGAAAAGGCCGGAGACGTAAAGGATACTTCCCTCAAGGTGCCCCCAGGAATAGAAGGGGTGGTGATGGATGCTAAGGTCTTCTGCCGAAAGGGTGTTGAAAAGGATGCCCGGGCAAAGGCCATAGAGGATGAGGAGATCGCAAAGATCCTTAAAGATCAAGAAGATGAGATAAATGTCATCCGGAAAAGCGCCCTCAAAAAGATTGCATCTCACTTGAAGGGAAAAAAACCTGCCCTTTCTATTGTGGACTCCAAAGGACGCATTTTCCTTGAGGCTGGCAAGCCTATTACAGAGGAAGCCTTGAGTAAAATGCCCATGTCCAAGCTTAGGGAGTTGATCCTTGAGGGCGAAAAACAGCTTGAACCTGTTATTGCAGACATCCTTGAATGGTTTGAGGGTGAAGTGCAACGTATTAGGAAACACTTTGAAGGCAAAATAGACAGGCTGAAGAAGGGAGATGATCTCCCTCCTGGTGTAATAAAGATGGTGCGTGTATATGTTGCCATGAAGAGAAAACTCTCAGTAGGTGACAAAATGGCTGGGCGTCATGGTAACAAGGGTGTTGTATCCAAGATTGTGCCTGTTGAAGACATGCCATACTTTGAAGATGGCACCTCTGTGGACATTATTTTGAACCCTCTAGGTGTTCCGTCCCGTATGAATGTAGGCCAGATTCTTGAGGTTCATCTCGGTTGGGCTGCAAAGAATTTGGGCAAACAGCTCAATGAGCTTTTGAAGGCCTATCAGTTCAAAGAAATCAAGAAAAAGCTCAAAACGATATTCCCTGAAGGCGATATTGCCAAAAAACTTCAAAAGATGAGTGATGATGAACTCACAAAAGTAGTGGATTTTTATCAAGATGGTGTGCCGGTAGCTGTGCCTGTCTTTGATTCAGGAGAAGAGGAAGACATTCGCCGTCTCCTGGTTGAAGCGGGGCAGTCGGAACTTGGTGAAGTAGTGCTTTACAACGGCATGACCGGAGAACCCTTTTCAGCACCAGTTACTGTTGGGGTAATGTATATGCTCAAGTTGCACCATCTCGTAGATGAAAAGGTGCATGCCCGCTCCACCGGGCCATACTCCCTGGTTACTCAGCAGCCCCTTGGCGGTAAGGCCCAGTTCGGAGGCCAGCGCTTGGGTGAAATGGAAGTGTGGGCCATGGAGGCCTATGGTGCAGCCTATGCGCTTCAAGAATTCTTAACTGTCAAATCTGATGACGTGGTGGGAAGGTCTCGTATGTATGAGAAGATTGTTAAAGGCAACAACTTCCTGGAGGCTGGCCTGCCTGAATCATTCAATGTTCTTATCAAAGAATTGCAAGGCCTTTGTATAGACCTGGAATTAGTGGAATAAAAAATTATTGTTCAGGGCGTTAAAAAACGCCCAGGAGGCACTGTATGGAAGATCTTCTTTCTCTTTTTACAAAGCCGAAAGATCCTCTAAGCTTCAAGGCTGTTAGAATTTCTTTGGCATCGCCGGAAAAGATTCTGGAATGGTCTCATGGCGAAGTAAAACAGCCAGAAACTATCAATTACCGTACATTTAAACCTGAAAGAGACGGCCTTTTTTGTGCCAAGATCTTTGGCCCTGTTAAGGATTACCAATGTTTGTGCGGTAAATATAAACGCATGAAACACAGGGGTATTGTGTGTGAAAAATGCGGAGTTGAGGTGATCCAATCTAAGGTGAGGCGTGAAAGAATGGCTCACATCACCTTGGCTGCCCCTGTTGCCCATATCTGGTTTTTGAAGAGCCTGCCGAGCAAAATAGGCGCTCTGCTTGATTTGAGCCTTAAAGAACTCGAGAGGGTTCTATATTTTGAATCTCACATAGTAATAGAATCTGAATTGCCGGAGATTCCCGTTGGCACCTTGATGACAGATGAGGCCTATTACAAAAATCTCGAACAGTTTGGTGAAAAGTTCAAGGTTGGAATTGGTGCTGAAGCAATTCAGCTCATGCTCAGTCAGCTTGACCTTGACCAACTCTCTAGAGAGCTTAGGGAAGAGATGCAGAAGACCCGCTCAGAGGCCAAGCGTAAAAAGCTGGGCAAGCGCCTCAGGGTGGTTGAAGCCTTCAGGGATTCAGGCAACCGTCCAGAATGGATGATCTTGGATGTCATTCCCGTTCTGCCTC
>JAMOVF010000062.1 GCA_027061625.1 Deltaproteobacteria bacterium | reverse complement strand
CAAGGCCCCGGCAGCTGTTAGAACTGAAACAAGAGTCTTTGGAAAGGCTGCCCATGCTGGTATAAGCCCTGAGTCAGGCATAAATGCCATAAAACTTGCTGCCCAGGCCCTGGCAAAGATTCCCCAGGGCAGAATAGATGAGGACACAACCTGCAACACAGGTATTATTCACGGAGGAACCGCCACAAATATAGTTCCAGACCTGGTTGAGATAAAAGGTGAAGTGCGGAGCCATGATGAAAAGAAGCTGAAGAAAGTCCAGGATGAAATTATGTCCGCCTTTCACCACGTGGTAATGGAATACCGGGCCAAGAAAGGCAGTGCCAAAGCCCCTACCCCAACCCTTCCAAGGGTGGAATCAGAAGTGTTTAATGATTATCCGCTGATGAATGTCCCAGAAGATCATCCGCTGGTTTTGACTGCCAAGGAATCAGCATTGCAATTGGGAAGGAGTATAGAGGCAGTTGCCACAGGCGGCGGAAGCGATGCCAACATCCTCAACAGCAAGGGAAAAACAACGGTTATTTTAGGAATTGGGATGCAGAAGGTACATTCCACTGAAGAGTATATCTCTTTGGATGACATGGCAGCTACAGCCGAATTAGTGCTTCAAATCATACAAAATTGGGATAAGACAGGCTAATTCAGCTTTTTATCTTTTTTACTTTTTGGAATATCTGTGTTTGTTTGGCAAAGGGCCAAATTTGGGGAGAGATAGTTCTTGATCCTGTCCAGAAAAAGTGAACATATTCCATAATGGCCAAGCATGGTCTTTATAATAGATAAAAAATTCCAAACGTATATAATAAAATAAGTTTTGGCTTACGTTGGAATGTATGGCCATTAGAAATGTGATTTATCACATGCCTCAAAAACAAGGATATTGACATGCAACTACACCATGTTCCCAGTGTTTGCTGTTTCTGCGGCTGTGGCTGCGGGCTTTATTTCCACGTCTCAGAAGGTCGCATAACCGGTATAAGCCCTAGCAGAAACCATCCAGTTTCCAAAGGAAATCTATGTGTTAAGGGCTGGCATGCCCATGATTTTATTTACAGCCCCAATCGCCTCCTGCACCCGCTTGTGAAGAAAAATGGAAAGCTTGTGCGTGCTTCCTGGGATGAGGCGCTTGCCACGGCTGCTGAAGCCTTTTCAAAGGTACTCACTAAGCATGGAGGGCAGTCTATAGGCCTTCTTTCTTCAGCCAAATGTACTAATGAAGAAAACTACCTGCTTCAAAAATTGGCAAGGGCGGTCTTCAAAACCAACAATGTAGATCATTGCGCCCGTTTATGACACGCCCCTACTGTGGCAGGTCTTGCCACAACATTTGGGAGCGGGGCCATGACCAACTCCATTGAAGAGATCTCAGGAAGTGAGGTCATATTTTTAATAGGCTCTAATACCACTGAGGCCCATCCGCAGGTTGCCAGAAGAATAATCAGTGCAGTGGACAAAGGGGCAACCCTTATTGTAGCAGATCCAAGGAATACAGTAATTGCCAACTTTGCCGAAGTTCATTTGAGGCACAGGCCTGGCACAGATATACCCCTGCTCAATGCAATGATGATAATCATTTTGGAAGAAGGTCTTATAGATGATGCCTTTATTGAAATGCGCACAGAGAATTTCGAGGCCTTGAGAAATGTGCTTTTTGAACAAGATTTTGACGGCCTGGTTGACATTACTGGCGTTGACCCTGAGCTTATAAAAAGGGCTGCCAGGCTATACGCCAGTGCCCAAAAAGCTGCTATTTGCTACTGTCTTGGCATTACCCAGCATGTATGCGGAACCGCTAACGTGGAATCCATAGCAAACCTTGCCATGCTTACTGGTCATGTGGAACAAGACTATACAGGCGTAAATCCCTTGAGAGGCCAGAACAACGTCCAAGGCGCCTGCGACATGGGGGCCCTGCCTGGTGTGTTCCCAGGCTATCAAGCCGTTGCTGATGAGGCTGTTAGAGAAAAATTTGCCAGGGCATGGAAGACAGAAATGCCCAAGGAAGCGGGCCTAACTGTTATGGATATGACCCATGAAGGAGTCAAAAATGGTATTAAGGCCATGTTTATAATGGGTGAAAATCCTGTATTGAGCGATCCAGACTCCTCTACCGTAATGAAAAACCTTGAACAAATGGATTTTCTAGCTGTATCAGACATATTCCTTACAGAAACGGCCAAACTTGCAGATGTAGTTTTTCCTGCTGCATCGTTTGCAGAAAAGAGCGGCACTATAACCAACTCGGAAAGGCGTGTTCAGCTCATGAGAAAGGCCATAGATCCCCTTGGGGAATGCCGCACTGATTCAGAAATCATCATGGCACTATCCAATCTCATGAACTATCCCATGGATTACCAGGAGCCAGCAGAAATCATGGAAGAAATTGCCCTGCTGACTCCTATTTATGGAGGCATTTATCATGACAGGCTGGAGAAGACATGGGGCCTTCAATGGCCATGCTATGACCGCAATCATCCAGGCACTCAATATCTTCACAAATATTCCTTTGCCAGGGGCAAGGGGCGCTTTGTCCCTGCCACCCATCAAGCGCCAAAGGAGCAGCCTGACAACATGTTTCCATTTATTCTTATCACTGGCCGTACCTATCACCATTATCACACCGGAGCCATGACCCGCTCTTCAGAAATTCTACTCAGAGAGGAACGGGAAGCCTTTTTGGAAATCAATCCCAAAGATATTAAAAAACTGGATATAAGGAATGGCCAAATGGTCAAACTGCGTTCAAGGCGGGGGGAAATAAATATCCGGGCAAAAGCAACAGAGAGAGTACCTGAAGGAGTGGTATATACTGCTTTTCATTTTGCAGAATCTCCAATTAATCGACT
>JAMOVF010000061.1 GCA_027061625.1 Deltaproteobacteria bacterium | reverse complement strand
CCAGGCCAAGGCCTGTGCCAGTATCCTTTTTGGTGAAAAATGGCTCGAACACCCGTTCCCTATCCTCTTGGGTTATGCCAGGGCCTTCATCAATGATCTGCACAACCCACCATCCATCTTTTTCAGCCGTTTTTATAATGACTTTGCCAGGCGGATTAGTGGCTTCACATGCATTTTTTGCTATGTTCAACAGGGCCTGGATGAATAGATCACCATCTGCCCTGGCATATGCCGGTTCCTGAGATGTTTGATCCTCAATTTGAATGCCCTTTTCATTCCACTCCAATGCCATTTTCTTTATGAGTTCCCTGACTAGCTGATTCAATTCCACTTCCTCAAACCTAAGTTTTTGAGGCCTTGAAAAGGCCAGGAAGTCTTGAATTATACGGTTGAGACGTCTTATTTCATCTTCCACATAGCCTATCATGGTGGCTTTGATCTTTTCATCTGCTTCAGGCTTTTTCAAAATATCCAAGGCACCTTGTATAATGCCCAACGGATTTTTGATCTCATGGGCCACGGAAAAGGCAAAGTGGCCTATCTCTGCCAGGGACTTTTGCTCCATCATTTCATGATAGGCCTCTTCAAGCTTTGATTGATGGAGTGCAATGGCCTTGAGCATATGGGTGAAGGCCTCGGCCAATTCCCTGGTTTCAGGAAGGCTTCCTCCATCCACTTCAAGGTCAACATCAATATCTCCATGGGTGGCAATGGTCTTGGATGCCTTTGCCAAAGATTTCAGCGGCGCGGCCAGGGAGCGTGAAAAGAGGGTGAAAATGGCTATGCCCAAGGAGGCTATTCCAAGGGCAGTGGCAAGGAAGATGAGCTGAAGCCTCTTCATGAGGCTGTTGATACCCCCTGTTGAATATACCACTTCCACCTGGCCCAGGGGCTCATTGCCCTTTTCTCTTCCCAAAAAAACCAGCTCCTCCTCAGACCGGGTTAAGTAGATCGGCGCAGTAACACTCTCAATAGCTCCAGAATGTTTGAGCTTTCCCTTTACCTGTTTGATGATGTTTGTGCCTTTGGCATCCTTAATTTGGACTGCTACCACATCTGGTTCCTTGAGGAGGTTGGAGGCAAGCCTTGCTAACATCTTGTCATCCCTGATGAGCAGGCCCAATTCGGCATTGGAGGCAAGATATTTGGCCAAAAATTCCATTCTGTCATTAAACCGTGTGATCAGAAACTCAGAGGCAAAGTAGGTGCTCACAAGGCTCAACACCACTGTTGTGCCTATAAGCAGGAGAATTACTGCCAAGAGCAATCTTTTCTGGAAAGAAAGGTTGATCACTGGGTACCTCCCTTTCCGCCTTTTACTTTTTGCAGGAAGTTCCAAGCCTTTTCGTTCCAAATAACTTCATAAGGCGGCGGCAGCATCTGGCATCTGCCAGTTTTAAGTGCCTGAATAGCCATTCTAGCAGCCTCAGCTCCCACCTTTTCATAATCTACAATAAAGGCCATTACTGCACCGGAGTCATAGAAAAAACGGTTGTACCCTACAGAGGCTACACCGTGGAACAGGGCATCTTTTATTATGAATCTGACCATGGGTTCTGATATGACCGTTGGATCAGGAATGAAAAGGAGCACATCACAATGTTGATAAAGCTCAGGCAGCGCTTTCTTTATCTCCGGCGCACTTTCTACAGGGTAAGCTTTAATGGGAAGGGCTAGCTCCTGGGCTGCAGAGCGGGCCTGGGATATGATTTGTCCATTTTCACCAGGGGTGTACAAAAGGCCAACCCCTTTCACTGGATTTATTCTCATCTTTATAATGGAAAGTTGTTCATCCATTGGTATGCGCAGCTTAATTCCACATAGGTGGTCACCAGGAAGTATAGATTCAGGATCCAGCACCATTAGTGTCAATTTTATGCCGTCTGGGTTTACCGCCCATAAAAGCTTGGTTGCCTTGGGGCCAATGGCTATGTAGAGATCAAACTTTTCCTTTTTAAGGGTATAGCGTACAAATTCTGGGTTTTTGCTGAGATCGAGCAGTTCAAATCCTTCTTTAAAGGCGTGCTTAAAACCATTCAATGCAGCCACATATGGCCTTATCTGGGAAGATAAGATCACTGCGCCTTTAATGGTATCTCTTTTGTTTGAAAAGGCTCCAAAACAGGCAGATGGTATAAGAACGGCCAGCAATAGCGGCAGCACCAATTGATATACCTTTTGTGAAGGAGGAGAGGGCATGATCAAGGCTCTTCAGCTGTTTCTCGACGGTCGTTTTTGTCTTGTTGTGACATATACCATAGGAATTGCCTGCAAAGCCCCCTTATAACCTGCACCTCCTTTGAGAGGAGGCCCATCCGGCTGAATAATCTGCGCACATTTCGCATCCAATAATCTGGATTTTCAGGTTTTAAAAAGCCTATTTCTAAAAAGACTTCCTGCAAATGGCTGTACATGTTTTCCAACTCATACACAGAAGCCCTTTTAGGCTGAAAAGCTGAATTTTTCCTTTCAGCCATGGCTATTTCATAACAAAGTATCATAACACTTTGAGCAAGATTTAGGGAAGCAAAACCATCTGTAGGAATGGTGACAATATAGTCGCAATATTTCAAGTCTTTATTGGTAAGTCCCCACTTTTCTGAACCAAACAGCAAGGCAATCTGATTTTCCTGAGATATTGAGACTATGTGATAGGCCATATCGCGCGGTGAGCCGTGAGGGCGTCTTAATTTGCCTGTCCGCGCAGTAGTGCCGACTACATAATTAAAGGGTGCAAGGGCCTCTTTAAGGTCCTCAAACTGTTTCATGCTTTGGACTATATCTATGGATTCATGGGTGGCCATCTTTGCGATCTTGTCAAAATCAAAGCGGTGAGGCCGTACTACTAATAATTGGTTAAAGCCCATATTTTTCATCGCCCTTGCTGCAG
>JAMOVF010000060.1 GCA_027061625.1 Deltaproteobacteria bacterium | reverse complement strand
AGATACCATGGTGAATTAACAATGATGCTGATTTCGCCTCATTCTCAGTTGTAGCACTTGTTTTTTAAAAATATTTTCCGTAAGCCTATCCTGATCGTCTGGTGTTATCCAAATAAATTTTACAGCAATTTTATTGCCGCATCCATTGTTAGAAGGCTCTGATCTAACCACTTCACCATAGCAGCGAAAGAAGATATGCTGAGGTAATAAGCCTATATCGAGTTCGAGAAGCTGTCCAACCTGAAAATCTTCCTTGCTTGTAAATGCCAGGCCTGAAGCGCTTATATCCACATTAGTGATATGGGATGTATCCAGGTAGCCTTCATTCCCTTCTTTTAAAAGATTGAAAATTAAGTTGAGTTTCTGGTCTAGAATTTCCAATACACCGGCCAGATTTGGATCTTTTTCTTTAACCTTATTGAGTTTTGTATAAATTTGATGAAAGAGGGCAGGGTGGCAACTGGTTGGCCACGGAGATAGAGAGCCTTCTTCATACTGCTTTTTCAGATTTTCAAACTCTTCTTTGGATAACGGCCTATATTTTAAAAGAATTTGATCTTGTATACGTACATGGGAGCGTTTTTCTTCTTGTTCATTATTCATAATGGTACTCCTGACTTAATTCGTTGATAATGGCGGAGGCATCAATTCCTGATCTTTTAGGCCTCTCTCAGTTATCGGCATCACGCTCACATCATCAGGATTGGCAGGCTGTATGAAGACCAGTTCCACCCGCCTGTTCTTTTTCCTGTTTTCCGGCGAATCATTGGGAACTCTGGGCCTGCTGTCCCCATAACCTACTGCGGCCATTCGTGCAGGGGCAATTGTGCCTGGCTTGAGCATATACTCAACTACCCTAGCAGCCCTTGCAGCAGATAAACTCCAGTTAGATGGAAAAATTGGGCTCACAATGGGTATGTTGTCCGTATGCCCGCCCACCATAATGTCTCCTGGTATCTCCTTGACCACATTGATCAATTTATCAAGTACGGGTTTGGCTGACTCTTTTAGATCTGCACTTCCTGGGGCAAAGGTTATTTCATCCTTCAGCCTCAAAACTATCCGGTCATCCAAGGCCTCTATCTCTATTTCTCCTTTAATCAATTCAAGCTTTATGGCCGATTTTATCTTTTCAAGAATTACTTCCACATTGAATACAGGGTTGAAGTCCCTTGAAATTATGTCCACACCCATTGGAATGTCATAGGTGACAGAGTCCCTTTGTACGCCAAAGGCATTTCTTAAAGAACCAGATACTTCCTTGAACATGGCAGGGTCCATGGTGGAAAAGGAGAGCAGGAGCACAAAAAAACATAGCAACAATGACATAAGGTCACCAAAGGTGACCATCCACATGGGCGCTCCTTTTGGACAGTCGCACTTTTTGCCCATCTGCCCTTACTCCTCTGGCTTGCCGCGTTTTTTGGGCGGCAGAAAGGTTTTTAGCAACTCTTCAAGAACCCTTGGATTGAGGCCCTTTTGAAGCCCTAGCACACCTTCTACAACGAGCTTCATATTTAATTCTTCATCCATGCTCCGCCTTTTGAGTTTATCTGCAATGGGAAGGGCAACAAGGTTTGCCATAATAGCGCCGTAAAGGGTGGTCAAAAGGGCAACTGCCATGGCAGGGCCAATGCTGGCTGGATCAGACATATTTCCAAGCATGTTCACAAGGCCCACCAGGGTACCGATCATACCAAAGGCAGGGGCGGCATCGCCAATGGCTGCAAAGATGCCTTGTCCCAGGCCGTGGCGCTGGAGCGTCAAGTCTATCTCTTTTTCCAGCACTTCCTGTATAAAATCTGCCTCATGGCCGTCTACACAATACATTATGGCCTTTTTGAGGAAAGGATCATTTACTGGCTGTTTTTCCAGTTTGAGCAGGCCTTCTTTCCTTGCCACATTTGAAAGGGTTACCAATTCCTGGATTATCTCTTCTGGCGGCTGGGTTTTTGCAAAAAAGGCCTTCATGGCCACGCTTATGCTGTTTAAAACATCTGGCAGGGTAAAGCGGATAAAGGTTGCAGCTATAGCACCGCCAATAACGATAAGTACAGAGGGAATGTCAATAAATGAACCAAGGCTCCCTCCCAGCAGGATGGCCACCAAGATCAAGACAATGCCTAAAACCAGCCCAGCTACAGTACCTATATCCATGGCGTCCCGATACAGTCCTTTTCGTAAGTTTTATTGCAGAGGAGAAAAAACTTTCCTCTCAAAGGCTATATCGGCTTAGTGTAAGGTTTTATGAAGCCTTTCGAATATCCTTTTTTCTGATACTGGAAAGAGGGTTCTGATTTCAGGGGCAAATATTGCAATACGGTATTCTTCAAGGGCAAGGGCTATCTGAGGCGGAAGCGGTTTTTTTTCAAAACCAGCAGATTTTAGCTCTTTCATGAGCCTTAAAGTAACCTCTTCCAACTGTGCCTGTTTTTTTGCATCTTTTGCTGGATCTGCATATGCCCTCTGCACCCTTATTGCTAGGGCCTTTAAGTAACGGCTCAAATTTTTTAATTGATCTTGGTCTGTGTTGAGAGGAAAATCTTTTGGCAGCAATCGGCTCAATTCTTTGTTGAGGCGTTCAGCTACACCACTCTTTTTTGCAGAACCGTTGCCATAGAACTTCTGAATAAGTGACTTTACATGAAGGCCTTCAGCCAAGGCCCTGTTTATGCTTTTTGCAATATCAAGCGAATCCTTAAAACTGGAAGCCTTAAGCCTCTTTATCTCCTTTAAAAACTCCTCTTTATTGGGAGCCTCACTCCAGGCATCAAGAAGGTTCCGGAGTATGTAAGTGGTAATATTATTTATAAGACCGTTTTGGTCAGGGAAGATGACCAGGAGTTTGAGGCGTTCCCCCTTGGGCATGCAGATTTCCAAAATGTCTTTTAATTCCCTGGA
>JAMOVF010000059.1 GCA_027061625.1 Deltaproteobacteria bacterium | reverse complement strand
ATTGAGAGAACTTTCCATGGGTATGTCCAATGATTTTGAAGTAGCGGTTGAAGAGGGTGCAACAATTGTACGGGTTGGTACCACTATTTTCGGACCAAGAAGGAGATGAGTAGATGTATGAAATATTTGTAAAAACTCATTTTTCAAGTGCGCACTATTTGAGAAACTATCCAGGCAAATGCGAGTTTTTGCATGGGCATAATTGGGATGTGACAGTAACTGTAAGGGCGGCAGAGTTGAATGATATCGATGTAGGAATAGATTTCCGGGAACTGAAAGAAAAGGTCGGTGAAATAATGAAAGAATTGGATCATATTAATTTAAATGAGCATCCAGCCTTTCAGAAGCATAATCCATCATCTGAACGCCTTGCCCACTATATATTTCATCAACTAAAGGCCAAACTTGCAGTAAATGATTCGGTTGAAGTCCACAAGGTGACCGTTTGTGAAACTCCAACTTCCGGAGTGACTTATATGGAAGATTGATCCAGATTGGACCCACATAAATGGAAACCCTGCATATAACTGAGACCTTTGTGAGTATACAGGGAGAAGGCCTGGCAGCTGGTTTACCCTGTTTTTTTATCAGGCTTTCCGGCTGCAATTTGCGTTGCACCTACTGTGATACCCGCTATGCCTACACTCCCGGAAGGAAGGTGTCTGGAAAGGAATTGATTGATTTCTGGAAGGCCTCAGGCATAAAACTTGTTCAGATAACAGGCGGCGAGCCCTTGATACAACCGGCTGTATATAGGCTTATGTCTGGCCTACTGAAACAGGGTGCAAGGGTGCTGTTAGAAACTAATGGAAGCATGAGCCTTAAGCGCGTCCCTTTTAAAGTTATAAAAATAGTGGATAGAAAAACCCCTGGCAGTGGAATGGCAGGTTCATGGTTTCCCTTGAATATGCGCTATATAAATCATAATGACCAATTGAAATATGTTTTAACCAGTGAGGATGATTTTAGGTGGGCTGTAAGAGAAGTGGAAGAGCTTGATTTGTGCTCTTTTACACAAGTCTTGTTTTCTCCGGCTGCAAATTTTATGTCTCCAGAAAGGTTGGCTGAGCTTATGCTGAAAGCCCGGCTCCCAGTACGATTGCAGCTTCAATTGCATAAAATTTTGTGGGGCGATGAACAAGGAATATAGTCGATAAAAGTATTGACTTGTTGGCTCAAATAATGTAAAAGCTCCCTTAGTATTTTCTGAATGGGTGTTCATTTTTTTTAACACTCTAAAATTACAAGATCTTTCCTGAATAGCGGGGTTATAGGGAGTTGCCATGATAGATATAGATGTTTCCCTGTTTCTGCAGATCATCTTGACGTTGGCCTTGATTTTCGTCCTTAATAAAATCTTATACAAGCCAATCCGGCGTTTCCTTGAGGAGCGGGAAAGCAGGATGGGCGCCATAAGATCTGAGGCGGAAAAGTTTGAGCGTAATGCCCAGCAGCTCTTGGAAAACTATGAGCAGAAATTGGCTGAAGCGCGTAGAAAGGGTCAGGCACAGCGCGAAGCTTTGAAAGAAGAGGCTAGGCAGCTTGAGGCCAAGTTGCTTGAGGAGAGCACCAAAGAGGCATCAGCCAGAAAGCAGGAGTTGATGGCGGAGTTGACTGCCCAGATAGAGGCAGCTAAAAAGGATCTTTTGAGTAAGGCAGAGGCCTTTGGCTTGGAAATAGCCCAGAAGATATTGGGGAGGGCCCTTTAATGAAGAGGTTCATGAAAGGTTTCAGGGTAGGAGCGGTTCTGCTGGTAGCGGTTGCTACACTTTCCTTTATGTTTGCATTGTCTACGGTTGTATGGTCTGAGACCGGACATGGTGCTCCGGCAGGGCATGAGGTTCAGGCTGCCGCAGGTCATGGTGCTGAAGCTGCTGCTGAACATGGGGCTGCTGCAGGTCATGGGGAGCATCATGGGATTACTAAAACGCAGCTAATGAATTTTATATGGCATTGTTTGAATTTCTCGCTTCTGGCAATTGTGCTTTTCAAGCTCTTGAGGAAACCCATTTCTGGTGCATTGAAGGATAGGACAGAGTCAATCAGAACAGAGTTGGAGACCTTGGAAAAGCAGAAGGCTGAGGCTCAGCAAAAATATGCAGAATATGAAAAGCGTTTATCTAATATGGAGCAAGAGGCGGAGAAGATACTGCAGACCTTTATTGAGCAAGGTAAGGAAGAAAAGAAAAAGATTATAGCTCAGGCAGAAGAGGCTGCAGAAAGAATAAAGGGCCAGGCAGAGTTTTTTGTTAAGCAGGAACTCGCTAAGGCAAAGGTTGAGCTAACAAAAACAGTTGCAGATACAGCAGTAAAAATAGCCGAAGAGTTGATCAGAAAGAATCTCACAAAGAAAGATCATCATCGGCTTATCAGTGAATACCTGGAGAAGGTGGTGCATAAAAATTGACTAGTACAGTAATTGCCAAACGTTATGCAAAGGCCCTGTTTTTAGTGGCCAAGGATGAGGGCAAGCTTGAGGAATTTGGAAAGACATTGCAGGCTATTGAGGCCTTCTTTGAGCAGAGCCCGGATGTAGAAGCTGCTCTTGTCAGTCCGGTTTTCCCGCCAGACCTTAAGCAGCAAGTGGTGAATGAGCTTATAAAGGCCTATTCTGTTGATCCGACACTGGCCAAGTTTTTGACACTGCTTGTTGAGCAACACCGGATACAGCATCTGCGTCAAATAGGTCAAAGTTATCAAGAGCTTCTTGATGAAGAAATGGGAGTGGTTAGGGCAGTTGTAACTACTGCGGTACCGCTTCCGGATGATCTGAAAGACAAGGTTGCTGACGCGTTGGCCAAGGCAGCTGGAAAAGAAGTTGTTTTGCAATTAAATGAAGACCCATCCATTATTGGCGGGGTTATTGCCCGAATCGGCGATATGGTATGGGACGGAAGTATACAAAGCCAATTAAGAGGCTTTAAAGATTCTATAGGGAGGGGTGAGCTCGAATAATGGCACAGATAAAAGCAGCAGAAATAAGTGACATTATCAAGAAACAGATCCAGGAATATGAAAAAACCATCGATTTGGCCGAAACTGGTACGGTGCTTTCGGTAGGTGACAACGTTGCCAGGATTTATGGAATCCGTAACTGTATGGCCATGGAGTTGGTGGAGTTTCCAGGTGGCATTATGGGTGTCGCCCTGAACCTTGAGCAGGACAACGTAGGTGTTGCTGTTATGGGTGCTACAGAGGGCGTCAAAGAGGGCGACCTGGTTAAGCGTACCGGAAGGATTGCTCAGGTTCCGGTGGGCGAGGCATTGCTTGGCCGTGTTGTGGATGCCCTTGGAAATCCAATTGATGGCCAGGGACCGATAAATGCCACAGAATTTAGGCGTATTGAGATGAAGGCCCCCGGCGTGATTGAGAGAAAACCTGTGCATGAGCCCTGTTATACAGGATTAAAGGCTGTGGATGCCATGACTCCTGTTGGAAGAGGGCAGCGTGAGTTGATTATCGGTGACCGTCAAATTGGTAAAACCGCTATTGGTGTAGATGCTATTATCGCCCAAAAAGAGACGGAAGTTTACTGTATATACAATGCAGTTGGCCAGAAGCAGGCAACAGTGGCCCTTGTTGTTGAGGCTTTGCGTCGCCATGGTGCAATGGAATATACAACAGTAGTTGCTAGTAGTGCTAGTGAGCCTGCATCTCTGCAGTATCTATCTTCATTCTCTGCAACAGCTATGGGAGAATATTTTAGGGATAATGGCCAACATGCCTTGATCATTTATGATGATCTGTCCAAGCAGGCTGTTGCTTATAGGGAGCTTTCCCTTCTGCTTAGGCGTCCTCCAGGACGTGAGGCTTATCCGGGTGACATTTTTTATAATCACTCCCGGTTGCTTGAAAGGTCAGCCAAACTTAACGATGATTTGGGGGCTGGAAGCTTGACGGCGTTGCCAATCGTTGAAACGCAGCAGGGAGACGTTTCAGCTTATATTCCTACTAACGTTATCTCTATTACAGATGGTCAGGTCTATCTGGAGCCTTCGCTCTTCTTTGCTGGTATTCGCCCTGCAATTAACGTCGGCCTTTCCGTTTCCCGAGTGGGAGGTGCTGCGCAGGTTAAGGCCATGAAACAGGTGGCAGGAACCTTGAGGCTAGACCTTGCCCAGTATAGGGAACTTGCTGCTTTCGCTCAGTTTGGTAGTGATCTTGACAAGGCCACACAGCAGCAGCTGAGGCGTGGTGAGAGACTGGTCGAAATTCTTAAACAGCCTCAGTATCAGCCATTGCCGATGGAAAAGCAGGTAACGATACTTTATGCTGGTACAAGAGGGCTTTTAGACGATCTACCTGTTGAAGTTCTTCAAGATTTTGAGAAAGAGCTTTATGAATTTATTGAGAAAAAGCATCCAGATATCTATAAAGAATTGAAAGAAAGACAGGAGATAACTGAAGAATTGGATAAAAAGATGAATGCTGCCATTGAAGAGTTCAAAAAAGAGTTCAAGGCAGTGCGTAATCTGTAGGCCGAAAGGGACTTAATATTATGCCATCTTTGAGAGACATACAGTTAAAGATACAAGGCATCAAAAAGACCGAGCAGATTACCAAGGCCATGAACATGGTGGCTGCGGCAAAACTGCGCGGTGCGCAGGAACGCATGGAGCAGTTCCGGCCATATGCGGAGAAATTCGCTTCAGTAATGGGGGTGCTATCAGGCAGTGCTAACCCCAACGCCTTTCCCTTGATGGAGATCAGGGATGTGAAGAAGGTATTGCTTCTTGTGGTTACTTCAGACAGGGGTTTGTGTGGCGCATTCAACGCTAACATCATAAACGCCGCAGAAAAGATGGCCGCATCTTTAAAGGAAGAAGGCAAAGAGGTCGCCTTTGCTTGCATTGGACGAAAAGGTGCCAGCTATTTCCAGCGTTCTGAATATGAAGTGCTATACAGTAGTGTTGACATTATGGGAAATGTTCAAATGTTCAATGCTCGTCAGGCTGGAAAAGAGGTGTCTAACCTATTCCTTGAAGGTGAGGTCGACCAAGTTCAGCTTGTATATGGCAGATTTGTAAATGTTGTAACTCAAAAACCTACCTTAAAACAGTTGCTGCCTATAGCGAGTGAAGGCCTCGGGGAAGTTGAGGAGGAAGAAGAGTCTGGAGAGGCAAAGCCCGTATATATCTATGAACCTTCTCCAGAAGAGATCCTGGGTACATTGATGCCTTTGTACATCAACGTACAGATCATGCATTCTATGCTTGAAACAGTCGCTAGTGAGCAGGCTGCCCGTATGACAGCAATGGATAACGCTAGTAGGGCTTGTAAAGATATGATCGAAACCTTGACGTTGTCCTATAACAAGGCGCGTCAAGCGGCTATCACTAGTGAATTGATGGATATCGTGGGCGGCGCTGAGGCACTTAAGGGTTAGAGTTAAACTAGAAAAACAAAGCTTAAGCGGATCATGATCCGCCGGGGAGGTTTAAATATGGCAAATGAGAGTACACAAAACATTGGGAAAGTAGCCCAGGTTGTTGGACCTGTTGTGGACGTTGAGTTTGAGCCAGGGAAATTGCCGGCCATACTCAATGGGCTTACCATCACAAACCCAACAATTAGTGATAAGGAAGACAATCTGATTGTTGAAGTGGCACAGCACCTGGGTGACAATATGGTCAGGTGTATTGCTATGGATATTACAGACGGTTTGGTCCGTGGCATGCTTGTTAAAGACACCGGTGCCCCTATTAAAATCCCCGTAGGACCGCCTACTTTAGGCAGGATCATGAACGTGGTTGGGTGGCCTGTGGATGGCAAAGGGCCAATAACATCAGATGTAATGTATCCAATCCACCGCAAGGCTCCAGCCTTTGTTGAACAGGACACCACAGTTCAGGTCCTTGAAACAGGTATTAAAGTTATTGACCTGCTGGTTCCATTCCCAAGGGGTGGTAAAATGGGGCTGTTCGGTGGTGCAGGTTGCGGTAAAACCGTTATCATGATGGAAATGGTCCACAACATTGCTATGCAGCATGGTGGTATATCAGTTTTCTGTGGAGCAGGTGAAAGGACACGTGAAGGAAATGACCTTTACCTGGAAATGAAGGAATCTGGTGTTCTTCCCAAGGCTGCATTGATCTACGGTCAGATGACAGAGCCTCCAGGAGCACGTGCCAGGATAGGTTTGACAGGATTGACCGCAGCAGAATATTTCCGTGATGAAGAGGGGCAGGACGTTCTCTTCTTTATAGATAACATATTCCGTTTTACCCAGGCAGGTGCAGAGGTGTCAGCGTTGCTCGGACGTATACCTTCTGCTGTTGGTTATCAGCCCACACTGGCTACTGACTTGGGTGCTCTCCAAGAGCGTATTACCTCAACTACCAAAGGTTCTATTACAGCTGTTGAGTGTGTGTATGTGCCTGCAGATGACTTGACAGACCCTGCGCCAGCTACCACTTTTGCTCACTTGGATGGTACAGTCGTTCTGTCTCGTCAGATTGCTGAGCTTGGTATATATCCAGCTGTTGATCCTCTTGATTCTACATCTCGTATTCTTGATCCTAATGTTCTTGGTGAGGAGCATTACCAGGTTGCGCGCCAGGTACAGCAGACATTGCAGAAATATAAGGATCTTCAGGACATTATTGCCATTCTGGGTATGGATGAACTTTCTGACGAAGATAAACTTACAGTACAGAGAGCTCGTAAGTGTCAGAGGTTCCTCAGCCAACCATTCCATGTTGCTGAGACCTTTACAGGTATACCAGGTAAATATGTGAAGGTGGAAGATACAGTTCGTGGATTCAAAGAAATCCTTGAAGGAAAATATGATGATCTGCCTGAGCAGGCCTTCTACATGGTTGGTTCCATAGAGGAGGCAGTAGAGAAGGCAGCAAAAGGTTAATTCTAACAATAGAATAGGCGAGACAATACTATGGCAGAGAAATTCCGTCTAGAGGTCGTTACACCATCGAGGCTGGTGGTAAGTGATGAGGTTGATTTGGTTACTGCACCAGGAACTGATGGAGACTTTGGAGTTATGGCTAATCATGCACCTTTGTTGGCCAGCCTCAGAATAGGTAGAATGACATATTATAAAGATAATGAGACCGTAAATATGGCTGTAAGTGGAGGTTTCTGCGAGGTCTCAAATAATCGTATGACTGTTTTGGCAGAGGCAGCAGAACGGTCAGATGAAATAGATGTAGAGCGCGCTTTAAGAGCTAAGGAACGGGCAGAGAGGCGTCTGCAGGAGGCAGAAGCCGGGCGCGAAAAAATAGATATAGCTAGGGCTCAGGCAGCTATGACTCGTGCTCTTACTAGGCTTAAAATCGCAGGACAAGAAGTATAGTTCTTATATAATAAAAAAATTATTTAAGGGATGTTGCAAAACATCCCTTTTTTTATTGTAATACTCTATTAATCTTTCCAAGAAAATTGATATGGGTGTTTACAAAATGCTGAAAGATAAACAAGAAGAAAGAAGACCTTTAGTGGGCGTAGTGTTAGCAGCAGGCAAAGGTACTAGAATGAAGTCATCATTGCCTAAAGTTCTCCATTCTTTGCTTGGGCGGCCGATGTTGAGTTATGTGTTGGATCTTTTATCAGATTTGGATGTGGTCAAAAAAGTGGTTGTTGTTGGTCATAAGGCAGAATTAGTAAAAAAAGAATTTATCGACTTACCGGTGGATTTTGTGTTGCAAAAGGAGCAGTTGGGAACAGGTCACGCAGTAAAACAAACACAAGATGTCTTAAAAAATATCAGTGGAGACATACTCATTATTTGTGGTGATACACCAGTTTTTACACTGGATACGCTAAAAAAGTTTGTATCTGAACACAGAAATAGAAAGAGTAAATTGTCTATATTGTCTTCTTATTTTGCTAATCCCTATGGCTATGGAAGAATTGTAAAAAGCCAAGGGCAAGAATTCCTAATAGATAAAATTGTTGAAGAGAGGGATGCTACTCTTCAGGAACGCCAAATAACAGAAATAAATACCGGCACCTACCTTGTTGACTCAGAAATGCTCTTTCAGTTGTTGGAAAAATTAGATGATGATAATGATCAAGGTGAGTATTATTTGACAGATATCGTTGGCCATGCAGTTGCCCAAGGTGAGTCCGTTTTTGCTTTTCCCTTTGCTTCAGAAGAAGAAGCTCTCGGAGTAAATTCCAGATCCGATCTTTCCAGAGCTGAATCAATTTTACTTAAGCGGCTGAGACATCATTGGATGGCTCAAGGGGTGACTTTTGAAATGGCAAATACGACATATCTTGAGCCCACTGTTCAATTGGGCAGAGATGTTACTGTAGGGCCTCATGTGGTTATGAAGGGCAAGGTAGAAGTTGGGGATGATGTTATGATAGGGCCTTTTTCATATCTGAAAGATGTACAAATTGAAAAAGGCACTCATATTCCTCCCCATTCCAATTTTCAGTCTAAGTAAATCGTAAAAACGAATTAAGTTGACGCACTATTCTAGAAAGGATTTAATATAACTTGAATAGAAAGGGGCACATATAAATGGATATACAAGACCTAGTACGTTTGGAAGAAAAAATTGAGGCTTTGCTTCAATATTGTTCAGAATTGAAAAGCGAGCGGGATACGCTTTTGGCTCGTACAGCTGAACAAGCAGAGAAGATTAAGGAGCTAGAGAGAAGGGTAGAAGAGTTTGAGTCTGAAAGAGATGATGTTAAAAACAGGGTGTCTAATATATTGTCCAAGCTGGAGACTTTAGATATGTCAGAATCACAATCATCAGAAGGTCCTCTTTTTGAATAATGTCGAAAATAATTGAGGTGATTTTTAGTGGCTGATCAAGGGGTTAAATTCGAGTTTTTCGGCCACACCTACTATCTTAGGTCAGGTGAAGACGATGTTCCAATGCAGGAAATTGTTGATTATGTCCAGGAGGTGGTAAAGGCTCAAGAGCAAGAGCATCAAGGACTGCCACCTCATAAATTAATGGTGCTATCTGTATTAACCATTGGCAAAGATTGTCTGAGCCTGAAAAAAAAGTTGGAGAAAATAGAGAATAATATTTCCGAAAAAGCAAAGGATATAGCTAAAAGGATAGATTCTGTTGTAGAAATTAAGGAAAAAAAGTATTAAGTTATATTAGCATTGAAATTTTAAGGATTTTTCCCCTGCTGTGTTGGTGCTGCTCTGGAACTTAGTTGAGCCAACAGCCCATACAAGGGAGTCTCCTCTCGTAGCTGAGAGGATAGCGGTGCAACCGCAATCCCAGAGGCTATGAAGAGACACCCACCTGAGTTTCTCAGGTTCAACCAACCCAGCAGCAGCACGGCATTGGCGGGGGACTGAAGGCTATGACCCCGTCTAGGGTTTTAATAAATAATTGAAGCGAATTTGGCTGAAAAGTGGCCAAAACGCCCCTTAAATGCAATCAAGCAATTGCTTATGGACTTTATCGGTCTAAAAAGCATTTTGCTAAAATAACGTGTACCTTTTGTTTTTTGGCTACATTGTGGGGCATGAAAAATAAAATTTTGAGCTCCACTTTTTAGTAAGAACAGCTATATCTTATGCCATGTTTAATATGGAATAGACATGATTGCCAACATAGCCCAGATATTAAATTGCAAAGGCTGGTTGGGGCCAACAGGGGCTGTTTTGGTATAAAGCAAGGCACGCCATAAGTAGTAATTCCATCCAAATTCGCTCAAATTTGATTCCTGCAATCCAGGATTAGTTTCCTGAGATGGGGTGTGGCAATCCTTGAAAGAGTTTAGGAGGTGCCACCCATATGGAAATATTAGCATTTTTTTTGTTGATAATAGGTCTTGCAGCCGGTGTGGCTATCGGGCTCCATCTGGCTAAAAAAAGGCCTATTGGACCTGACCGGGAAGTGCTGCGCCAAGAGGCTGAAAAAATCCGTCTTGAGGCAAAGGCTGAAGCGGAGCGTCTAAAAAAACAGGCTTTGCTTGATGCCAAAGACGAGGCTTTTAAAATCAAGCAAGAAGCAGAGGCCGAACTCAAAGAAAGACAAAAAAATCTTCAAAGTTTGGAACAACGCCTTATCAACCGTGAAGAACAGCTGGACAAGAAACAAGCCTATTTGGATAAGAAAGAAATTGAGATTTTAGAAAAAGAAAAAGGTGTTTCCGAAGCAAAAAGCAGATTGCAGGATAAAGAAGAAAAACTTGTTAAACTTATACAAGAACAGAACGAACGGTTGGAAAAAATTGCAGGCATGACTTCAGAAGAGGCCAAAGAACAGCTTTTAGCCACTGTTGAAGAGGAGGCCCGTCAGGACGCTGCCAAATTGTTAAAGAAAATTGAGACGGAAACCAGAGAGGAGGCGGCAAAAAAGGCTCAGGAAATCCTTGCGTTGGCGATTTCACGCTATGCTGGCGAATATGTGGCAGAACGTTCAGTATCAGTTGTGCCTCTTCCAAGTGATGAAATGAAAGGGCGTATTATTGGTCGTGAAGGGCGCAATATCCGTGCAATTGAGGCAGCAACAGGTGTTGATCTTATTATTGATGATACCCCAGAAGCCGTTTTGCTGTCTGGCTTCAATCCTGTGCGTAGGGAGGTGGCCAGAGTATCTCTTGAGCGCCTTGTGGCCGATGGAAGAATCCATCCGGCACGGATTGAAGAAGTGGTTAACAAAGTTGAAAAAGAAATCGATACTACCATTCGGGAAGCAGGGGAGCAGGCCACATTTGATGTAGGGGTCTATGGGGTTCATCCTGAGTTAGTAAAATTGCTGGGCAAACTTAAGTTCCGCACAAGTTTTGCCCAAAATGTCTTGCAGCATTCCATAGAGGTTGCCTTCCTCTGCGGTATTATGGCCGCTGAGCTGGGCCTGAATGTAAAAAAGGCCAAAAGAGCCGGTTTGCTGCATGATATCGGCAAGGCAGTAGATCACGAAGTCGAAGGTCCTCATGCATTGATTGGTGCTGATCTGGCAAAAAAATATAAAGAATCCCGGGAAGTAGTGCATGCCATTGCTGCCCACCACGAAGATATTAAACCTGAAACGCCGATAGCTGTATTGGTTCAAGCAGCTGATGCTCTTTCTGGAGCACGTCCAGGGGCAAGGCGCGAAATGCTGGAAACCTATGTGAGGAGATTGGAAGATCTGGAACGCATTGCTACATCTTTGCCTGGCGTGCAGAAATCATATGCAGTGCAGGCAGGTCGTGAAATACGGATTATGGTAGACAGCGGCAAGGTCTCAGATGAAGAGGCCGTTCTTATTTCCAGGGATGTGGCCAAAAAGATAGAGAGTGAACTGAGTTATCCTGGCCAAATTAAGGTGACAGTGATAAGGGAAACCAGGGCTGTGGAGTATGCGAAATAAAAGGATTTACATTTAAGGTGTGACCATGGAGAAAGATATTGATAAGGCCTTAGAGCTCATAAGGCGTGGAAGTGTAGAAATCATTGAGGAGGAGGAATTGCGGGGGCGCCTTAAAAAGGCGCTGGAAACAGGTAAGCCTTTGCGCGTAAAAGCAGGGTTTGATCCTACGGCCCCTGATCTGCATTTGGGCCACACAGTGCTTATTCAAAAGATGAAGCATTTTCAAGACTTAGGCCACAAAGTGCTCTTTCTCATCGGCGATTTTACTGGTCTCATCGGCGATCCCACAGGCAAATCAGAGACC
>JAMOVF010000058.1 GCA_027061625.1 Deltaproteobacteria bacterium | reverse complement strand
AGGCAAGAAAAAAAGTCAGACGCTGTCTTATGGAAAAGGAGATTGTAGAAAAGCTGAGAGAGAAAGATTATCGTAAATATCTCGAAAAACAGAAACGCATTGAGCAGAAAGAGATAGATGAGATATCCAGCCAAAGATATGGCAGGGGAATGTATGGGCTGGCATAATAGGTTAAATCTTTCATCTATTTGGCTGTTGAGGATTTTGGCAGGCACAGGGGTGCTGAAACTAATGCTCGCAGTGGTTATGCTGGCAGCAGCTTGGGGTCCGCTTTCATCTGTGATAGCCGATGCCGGTTTTGCTAAAAGTGCGAATAAGCAGTTATCTAATGAAGCAAGGCTTGGAAAAAGACCAGGGCAGAATAAGGAAATAAATGATCAAGTGCTTGCCATATTGCAAGCAAAGCTAAGAAATCTTGAGGAGCGTGAACAAAAGCTTGAAAAACGGGAGGCAGATCTGAAATTGCTTGAACAAGCAATTGATAAACGTATCAAGGAGTTGAAATCACTTCAAACAGCCCTTGAAGGCCCGGTCAAAAAGGCCAATGCTGAGTATCAGGAAAGGTTTCGGCATCTGGTTGGAGTTTATAGTTCTATGGAGCCTCAAAGGGCGGCTATTCTTTTAAGCAAGATGGATGAGGCAACAGTGGAACGCCTTTTTGCCAATATGAAAAGCAAGAAAGTGGCAAAAATTCTATCATTCATGGAGCCTGACAAGGCAGCCCGTATAAGTTCATCCCTTACCAGGGCCAAGTTGAGTAATCCCAGGTAAAACTCATCGTTTTATAAAAACACCTTGTTGCCTTGCGTTAGTTGTCATGATGACTTGACAATTTGACTGCTACACCTCATATTCGCATAATACACCTAAATTGCGGGTGTAGCTCAGTTGGTAGAGCACAAGCTTCCCAAGCTTGGGGTCGCGGGTTCGAATCCCGTCGCCCGCTCCATCCCTTTTTGAGGTTGGAAAGCCTGGTGTAATTAAATCTAGGCGGCCCTACTTCGATTAGTGGAGGTTACTGGTCGGCTGTTAATTTTATATTGCAACCGGATAAACTCTCTGCTTTTTGAAGTGGGCCTGGCCCACTTTTTTTATGGCAATTTTGGAAAAGGATAAACATATAACAGAGGAAGTAAAAAAACTTGCTCAACCCATGGTAAAAGCCCTTGGAATTGAGCTTGTAGATGTGGAGTATGTCAGGGGTCCTTCTGGAATGGTCTTGAGGCTGACCATAGACAAAAATGGAGGCGTCTCCCTGGATGACTGCGTTGAAGTAAGCCATGTAGTCGGAGATATGCTTGATGTGCATGATCCGGTTCCAGGCGCATATAACTTGGAAGTATCATCTCCAGGAATAAACAGGCCTCTTAAAACAGCAGAAGATTTTGACCGTTTTTCAGGTGAAAAGGCCTACGTTGAGACTCTTTCCCCTTTAGATAACAGAAGACGGTTTCGGGGAGTTTTGAGAGGCGGCAAAGGTGGAAATGTAATCATGGAATGCCATGACGGGCTGCATGAGATTCCAATGGAACAAATAAAGAAGGCCCGGTTGGATATTTTATAAAAAAACGAGGAAATTTTTTGAAATTATGGCATCAGAACTGAAACGCATAATTGATCAGGTTAGCAGGGAAAAAGGCCTTGAAAGGAAAATTTTGGTGGAAGCCTTGGAAGAGGCCATCAAGTCAGCAGTTAAAAAACGCTATGGAGCAGATCTTGACCTAGAGGTCTCTTTTGATGAAAATAATGGTGAGATACAAGTCTTCCAGTACAGAACTGTAGTAGACAAGGTCGTTAATCCTAACACAGAGATATCTCTAGAAGAAGCTAAAGAGCTTGATCCAGAAAGCGAAATTGGCGACAGCCTGGGCACTTTGATGGATATTTCCAACCTTGGCAGGATAGCTGCTCAATCCGCAAGACAGGTTATTATTCAAAAGATGAAATCTGCTGAGCGGGATGTGATCTATGATGAATTCAAAGACCGGATAGGGGATATCGTTAATGGCATCATTCAGCGTTATGAGCGTGGAAATGTCATAGTAAATCTTGGCCGCACTGAAGCAATATTGCCAAAGCCTGAACAGATACCAACAGAAAGCTACCGGCGTGGAGATAGGACGAGAGCCCTTATTATTGACGTTAGAAAGACATCAAAAGAACCGCAGGTGGTCTTGTCCAGGACCCATCCAGATTTTCTGGCTAAACTCTTTGAGATAGAAGTGCCTGAGATTGCAGAGCACGTGGTTCAAATTATGGGAGTTGCCAGGGAGCCAGGCAGCCGGTCGAAGATTGCGGTTAGTTCAAGTGATGCAGATGTAGATCCTGTGGGGGCATGTGTTGGAATGCGTGGTTCCAGGGTTCAGGCAGTGGTCCAAGAGTTGAGAGGGGAAAAAATTGATATTATTCCATGGAGTCCCGATCCTGCAAAGTATGTATTGAATGCTTTAGCTCCTGCGGAATGTTCAAAGGTGATTGTGGACGAAGATGCCAAGGAGCTGGAAGTAATTGTTCCTGATGATCAGCTTTCCCTGGCTATCGGCCGGAATGGGCAGAACGTAAGACTGGCCGCAAAACTTATGGGCTGGAAAATTGATGTAAAGAGCGAGACCAGATACAGCCACCTTCAAGATCCCGGTTACCGAAGCATGCTTGAATTGCCTGATATGACAGAAAATATTGCAGACAGGCTCTATAATAACGGCATTACATCACTGGAAGCCCTAGCTTCAGTTAAGCCTGAGGAATTGGCAGAAAAGGTAAAAATGAACAAGGAGCTTTTAGAAACTTTGGTTGAGGAAGCCAAACAGCTTCTGGAAGAAAAAGGCGGTGAAGAGGCAATAGAGCAGGCTCTTGAGCCTATGGAAGAGGAGCCGTTTGAGGGGGAAGCATTAGCTTCTACTTGGGCCGAAGAAGAAAGGTCTGTTGAATCTGCAGAAAAACAGGTTGTA
>JAMOVF010000057.1 GCA_027061625.1 Deltaproteobacteria bacterium | reverse complement strand
ATCACGCCGTCCCACAGAACTGCCCCCAGAAAGAAGTATTATATCAGCGCCTTGTGCTAGCGCCTTTTCACACGCCTGCTGCATAACGTCTGGATCATCGCCAATAATGCCAAAGGGCATTTCCAATGCCCCAGCCTCTTTTATCAGGGCACCTAATGTGGTGCTATTTATGTCCCTTATCTGTCCAGGCTTGGGTGTTTTTTCTGGTGGAACGAGTTCATCTCCTGTGCTTATTATTGCCACCTTTGGCCTGCGGAAGACCGGCACAGTGGTGAAGCCCAGCCCTGCCAGAACCCCCAAGTCTTGAGGCCGTAAAGTGTGGCCCTTTGAAAAGGCCTTTTCCCCAGCCCTGAAGTCCTCTCCCTTGGCAATCACATTTTCACCAGGGGCCACAGGCCTGAAGACCTCTATGGTGCGTTCATCAATGCTATTTGTGTATTCCACCATCACTACGCTGTCTGCTCCCCTTGGCAAGGCGCCACCTGTCCATATCCGGGCAGCTTGGCCATGTTCAATTTCCAATTCATCACCAGGATGTCCCATGGCGATTTCGCCAATTACTTGAATAAGCGCAGGCTCAGATTCACTGCATCCAAAGGTGTCCCGGGCCTTTACAGCAAAGCCATCCATGGTGGAGCGGGAAAAGGGCGGCAGGTCTTCTTCGGGTACTATTTCATCATAAAGTGTGCGGCAAAGCCCATCGCTTAGTTTAACCATTTCCTTCTCAAGGGGCGCAAAGCGGGCAAGAAGTTCCATAAATTCCCTCCGGCTGATCAATTGGAAAAAACCCTTCATAGCCATGATTATATAGAAGCTACCAGTTTGCCTGCATCCCTGGTGGAATATCCGCCAAGGGACTCAACCCTTTTCCTGAACTCTTTGCTTTTGATAATATCCAGCAGGGCCTGGATCGACGGCAGATTCAAGGCATCTTCAGGTATGAGGAGATCATACCTTTCCTCAGTAACAGGAATAAAGTGGAGCCCCAAGGCACGGGCTGCTGCCAAGATGCCAAGGCCCGCATCTGCCTTTCCAGACAAAACGCTCACCGCCACTGCCATATGGGTAAACTCCTCATTGTCATAGCCCTTTATTTCAGATGGGCTTATTCCTGCCTTTTTTAGCTCATGATCCAAAAGCACCCGGGTGCCAGAGCCTGCCTGCCTGTTTACAAAGGCAATGTCATCCCTGGTAAGATCTTCTATGCCTTTGATCCCCTTTGGATTTCCAGGCTGCACCATAAAGCCCTGCTCTCTGTAAACCAAGGTATATAGGCGTGCCTTTTTTCTGCCTTTTAGATAGCGTTCCAGGTAAGTAACATTATACTTGCCGCTTTCTGGATCGAGCAGGTGAGTGCCTGCCAAATGGCACAGGCCGTCGCGAACAGCAGTAATGCCTCCCAGGCTGCCCACATGGGTGGCTGCCATGTACCAAGGCGGGCTGCCTTTGCGCAAAAAATCATGGATGATGTCCAGGGAGAGGTCATGACTTCCTATGCAGAGTATGGTCTTTTCTATCTGAGACCTTGGACGCAGAAGTTCGATCTCGATCTTTTGGCCAGCAGAGATTCCCTCGGAATGGGCAGGTATGCGCAGCATGGCATTGGCCCTGGTCATGGTGGTGATTGCCCCAGCTCCCTTTTTGACTGGCAGGGCCACAATATCATTGCCGATCCTTCCTGCAACCATTCTGCGGAATTCCTCTATGCCAGCCTTTGATGGAAGATTTCTGCCGCTTACAGCCTTTAATAGAGGCCTATCCCCATGATCCATGCCCTGCATCTTTTTGAGAAGCGGTGCCAGAAATTGTTCAAAGGAAATGAGGGCAGAAACAGGATAACCTGGGTTGCCTGTAACAGGTGTTCCTTCTATTTCGCCAAGGATAGTGGGCTTCCCAGGCATGATGGTTACGCCGTGGACCAGCACTTTTCCCATCTCCTCGATGACCTTTACTGTAAAATCTGCGCTTCCTGCCGAGGAACCGGCATTGAGGATAATTAGATCCGCTCCTGCCTTCAGAGCCTTTTTTAAGGCCTCCTTTATTTGATCATATTGATCTGGAACTATGGGCGTTATTTCTGCATCTGCGCCAGCCTCTTTTGCCATGGCGGCAAGCATTGCGCTGTTTGATTCAATGGTCTTGCCAGCAGGCACTTCCATAGGAAAATCGTCCAATTGCACCAGCTCAGAACCAGTCGGGATGATTACTACTTTTGGTCTTTTTGTGACAGCCACTTGGCTAATACCTGCTGCCAGCAGCGCCCCGATGTCTGGAGGCGTAATGAAGTGGTGAGTAGGAAAAAGGAGTTCAGTGGCTACTATGTCTTCGCCTACCTTCCTTACATGCTGCCAGGGAAAGGCAGGAGCCCTTATAATGGCCTTGTTTTCGTCTTCGTCCAGGATCACATTTTCAATCATGATTACAGCATTTTTGCCTTCTGGCAAGGGCTGGCCTGTATTTATGAATTCTGCCTGGCCTGAAGAAAGGTCAAGGGCGAGGGGTGTGTTGTCTGATGCAGAAAAGGTGTCTTCTGCCCTTACTGCAATGCCGTCCATGGCAGCAGCATGAAAGGTGGGGCTGGAAAATCTTGCAAAAACAGGCTCTGCAGTAACCCGGCCTGCGGCATTTTCAGAGCGAATTAACTCGCAGCCGCTTTGTTTGTGCGCAAAATGGTTAAAAAAGATAGCCTTGGCCTCTTCAAGGCCGACCATGTTTAAATACCTCTTCCTTTTCATAACAAGTCCTGAATTGGCTCGAGTAGAATTAATATTTGTGATTTGTGAGAAAAGATAACTTAGGAGGAGAATGGCTTTTGAGCAAGAAAAATTGGAGAAAATTGGGGACAGGCGAATTGTTTGTTTTTTTAGATATAGCCTTATTTTGCTTACTCCATACAGTGAAAGCGAATAATATCTACTGTCTCGAAAGGGTATCACTTCATGGCTGCATTTAAAAACTA
>JAMOVF010000056.1 GCA_027061625.1 Deltaproteobacteria bacterium | reverse complement strand
AATAAGAAAAGGAGTCAGCCCTGTTGCTGGATTCTATTTTTGCCTTATCTGCAGGGGCGCTGCTGGCAATCTGCTTTCCAAAGCCAGCATATTATTATTTGATCTTTACTGCCCTTGTTCCCCTTATATGGGCTGTAAAACGGAATTCATCTTTTGAGGCATTCCGCCTGGGATTCTTTGCAGGATGTGCCTTTTTCAGCATATTGCTCTGGTGGATAGGCCCTACTATTTCAACCTATGGTAATCTGCCCCTTTGGGCAGCCTGGCCTGTAGTGGGCCTTCTGGTATGCTACTTGGCTATATATCCTGCTATATGGTCTTTAGTAGCAGCTTATGCCTTTAAGAAATCGAAAACAAACTCTTATTCCAAGGCGTTATCCTTGGCAGCCTTGCCCGCATTATGGGTGCTGCTGGAATGGACAAGGGGCCATTTCTTATCTGGCTTTCCATGGGGAAGCCTTGCCTACTGTCTGTCTGAACAGGCTTCTTTAATACAGAGCGCAGAAATATGGGGTATATATGGCCTTGGATTCCTGATTATTTTCATAAATTTTCTCTTTTTTTACGCTGTTGAATTATGCCTTTCGAAACATCTTCTCAAGGCATCTATGTACCTTGCGGCAGCAGTTGCAACTCTGTCTATTTTCTATGTTTGGGGCAATGGGAAGATCGAGAAGGTGGAGCATGAGCAAAAGGGGTTAACGCCTATACAGGTAGCAGCCATACAGGCATCTGTTCCCCAACATTTAAAATGGGAACCGGCATATCAAGAAAACACCATAGAAAAATATATAAAACTTACAGGCCAGGCCTTAAAAAAAATGGATAAAGAAAGAGTGCGCCTTGTGGTGTGGCCAGAAACCGCACTACCTTTCTATTTTCAAGAAGATGGGCCTTTTTCCAGAAAGGTATTGGCCTTTGCCAAAAGAGAAAAGATATTACTGCTTTTGGGAAGCCCTGCTTATATTCATAAAGGTGGAAATGATGTTGCATACCTGAATAGTGCATATCTTGTTTCCCCTGAGGGCGAAGTGGTTGGAAGATATGATAAACGCCACCTTGTGCCCTTTGGTGAATATATGCCGTGGGGCTGGGTGACTTCATGGGCCAAAAAGTTTCTGCCAACAGCAGGTGAATTTATGCCTGGCAATTCAGCAGCCCCTTTGTGTTCAGCCAATATATGTATAGGCACCTTGATCTGTTTTGAGAGCATCTTTCCAAACCTTGCTGCTGAAAGCACAGCCACAGGCTCAAACATATTGGCAGTTATCACCAATGATGCCTGGTTTGGGAACACAGGAGCACCCTACCAGCATGAGGCCATGGCAATATTCCGCGCAGTTGAAAACAGGCGCTGGCTTGTAAGGGCTGCCAACACGGGTATAAGTTCAATAATATCGCCTTGGGGCCAGCGGATAGCTGAGAGCAGGCTTTTTGAACCCGCCTGGATTGCAGGAGAAGCCAGGTTATGTCATCATGTCACCTTTTATGCCAGATATGGCCCAGGCTGGTTTTTGAGTGCATGTTTATTAATTGTTATTATGTTTTTTCTGACATCAGGTTTTGAAATAAAAAGGAGTAAAGCAACATGAACAAAGAAACAACAACATTTTCACTCCAGCTTGAGGATGCTGCCAAGAGGCTCCAAGACTTAAAGAAAAGGATAGAACTCCTGCGGGGGTATCTTTGAAAAGGAAGACATAGAAGAACGCCTTGAAAAAATAGACAAGGAAATGCTGAAAGATGGGTTTTGGGAAAGGGCTGAATCCAAGGATATATTGCAGGAAAGGGCAATGCTCCTTGATCAGCAAGAAAACCTGGAATCCTTGGAAGAGCAGGTTGAAGAACTGGCAATATTATTAGAGCTTATACAGGAAGAAGAGGATGAGGCTTCCCTTGCTGAGCTCAAAAAGGGCATAAAAGAACTTGAAAAAAAGGTAGGCCAGGCAGAACTGGCCCAGCTCCTTGCCGAACCCTTTGATCGAAATAATGCCATAGTCACCATTCATGCCGGGGCTGGGGGCACAGATTCCCAGGATTGGGCTGACATGCTCCTCAGGATGTATCTTAGATGGTGCGAGGCCCATAACATGAAGGTCCAGATGCTGGATCTGATGCCTGGAGAAGAAGCAGGCATTAAAAGTGCCACCTTTTTGGTCCAAGGGCCCTATGCCTATGGCTATCTTAAATCTGAAACAGGGGTGCACAGGCTAGTTAGGATTTCGCCTTATGACGCCTCCGGGAGGCGCCATACCTCATTTGCATCAGTATTTGTGGCCCCTGAGGTGGATGAAAATATCCAGGTAGATGTAAATGAAAAGGATCTTCGCATAGATACTTACAGGGCCAGCGGTGCCGGCGGCCAGCATGTGAACAAAACTAGTTCAGCCGTGCGTATAACGCATATTCCCACAGGCATAGTTGTGCAGTGTCAGAATGAGCGTTCACAGCACAAAAACAAGGCCATTGCCATGAAGATTCTGAGATCCAGGCTCTTTGAGATGGAGAAAGAGAAAAGAGATAAGGAAAAACAGAAGATCCATGGTGAAAAAAAAGAAATTGCCTGGGGAAGCCAGATCCGCTCTTACGTGCTTCATCCGTATCAATTGGTAAAAGATCACAGGACAGGGGTCGAAGCAGGAGATGTAAAGGGTGTGCTGGATGGGGCCATCGATCCTTTTGTGGAGGCATTTTTGAAAAACAAACTTGAGCAGAGGTCTGAAAAGGCTGATGCAGGCAGGCAGACGCCAGAAAAGTCGTGATGATATATAGCCTTTTAATATTTTATGGCAGACATCCTATATCCCAAAGGCTTGCTTACAGCCTTTTCACCCAAACCCTTTTGCCATCAGAGACCACCACAATTTTTATCACATTTTTGAAGCCCTTGGCCTCAAGCTCTTTGGCATAGGCCCTTTTGTCTATCTGCTCAATGGCCTCTTGCATGGCCTTGTCTGGGTCTTCCTT
>JAMOVF010000055.1 GCA_027061625.1 Deltaproteobacteria bacterium | reverse complement strand
CCAGGTGCCTCATCATCTGTTTGACATAGTTGAGCCCAATCAATTGCTGGACGTGGCCTCATATGTAAAAAAGGCTGTGCCTGTAGTGGAGCAAATTGTCTCCCTGTCAAAGACAGCCATTCTTACTGGCGGAACAGGCCTCTATTTGAAGGCCCTGCTTGAAGGCTTGAGCCCTAGCCCAGGTTGGAATCCAGCGGTGCGGGCGGCTTTGAAGCAAGCAGCAGGAAGATTTGGAAGTGCTGTTTTAGTGGACTTCTTGAGTAATGTGGATCAAGAGGCACTCAAGACCATTCATCCCAACGATGTGTACCGCCTAATAAGGGCAGCTGAAGTCTTTATTGAATCTGGCAGGCCCATTTCCTGGTGGTGGAAGCAGGGAAGAAGCGGAGGCTTAAAAGGGTGGCCGGTGGTCAAAATCGGCCTTATAAGGCCCAGGGAAGAACTTTATAGGCGCATTGAACAGCGGGTGGATCAGATGATGGAGGCTGGTTTCCTGCAAGAAGTAAAGGCACTCCTTGAAAAAGGATATGATCCCCGACTCAGGCCCTTGCGCTCCCTGGGTTATCGCCATATGATCATGTTTCTAACTGGAAGGGTGGGCCTTGACGAGGCAGTGAGGCTCCTTAAAAGGGATACAAGGCGTTATGCCAAACGGCAGATTACCTGGTTCAAGGCCGATCCTCTGGTAAGGTGGTTCCATCCTGAGAGGCTGGAAGCCATGGAAAATATCTGGGCAGGCATACATAAATGGTGAAACCGGCTATTAATCTTCCAAATTTACTCACTCTAATGCGTATTATCCTTACGCCTGCCATGGTGATATTCCTGCTTGACAGAAAGATAGATTATGCCTTTGCGGTCTTTGTGGTTGCAGGTGTAACAGACGGCCTGGATGGTTTTCTGGCCAGGGTGCTGAAACAGAAGACAAAGACCGGGGCCATTCTAGACCCAATCGCAGACAAGCTGCTGCTGAATACTGCCTATGCCACGTTGGTGGCTATAGGGTATATACCCAATTATCTTGCTGTGTTGGTGATAAGCAGGGATGTGATAATAGTCATGGGTGTGCTGCTGCTGTTCCTGTTTCATAGGGGTATTGAAATAAAGCCTACATTATTAGGGAAATTAACTACGTTATTCCAGCTTGGAACTATATTTTTTGTATTTGCCAGCCACTTTTTTGTATTATCCAGTTGGGTGCTTCCTGCATTTTATACGGTCACAGCAGTCCTGACCGTGCTTTCGGGCCTGCACTATATGTTGCTTGGCATAAGCAGCATAGGCAATGGTGAGGCAGGCTAGCCTGTCATTGCCCTCCAAAGGGATTCGATCCGTTCTGCATCATTTTGGCAGGCCTGTTCCATTTCTATTATGGTCTCTTCATCCAACCCAAGGCCTTTGAGGGCACGTAGGTCTAAGGAAGTTGAATCAGGTCCTATTGCAGTATAGCCGGACTTGTTTGCCAAATAGTTGGCTATATGTATTTGGAAGAGATAAGGTGGTGAAGCTAATTCCCTGCAAGGATAATGGTGCCGGAAATTAACAATCTGAAAAGGTTCAGGCAGTTCCCATTGTTCCGCCAGCTTTGCCCCCCACAGCTGATGATCTATTCCCAAGGCATTTTCTGCCTGGGAAAGAGTCATTTCCCAATGGGCGATTTTTTTGAAAATATCTGGGTATTCAAACATGAGCACGAGCCAGCCAAGATCATGCAGGAGGCCCAAGGTGTAAAGATCTGGATCTTGTTCGCTGCCCTGCTGCAGATCCTGCGCAAAAAGGGCTGTGGCCAAAAGATGCTTCCAGAGGCCTTCAGCCTCCTTGGCCACTTCCTTTGAAACGCTCATGAAACTGGATGATAGCAGTGCCCCAATGGCAAGCCTTTTTACCTCATCCATGCCCAGCAGCACAGTGGCATGCTTTATGGAGGTTATTTCCAAGTTTAAGGCATAAAAGGCGCTGTTGGCAGCCTTTAAGACCTTCAGGGCCAAAGAAGGGTCCTGCTCTATTATTTTGGATATTTCAGAAACTCCAGCCTCTCCGTCACCGGCAGCAAAAATGAGCTTGTGGGCTATGGTTGGTAATGTGGGAAGCGTTTCGCTTTCCCAATTTATCCCTAAAATTTCCTCTTTAATCTGCATTAAGGCTTATCCTTTGTTTGTTTTGAACTGTTTGCACCCTGTTCCCAATAACTTACGAAGGGCTTTATCATATCTATGGGCAGCGGAAATAAAATCGTAGAGTTGTTTTCTGCTGCCACTTCTCTCAAGGTCTGCAGAAACCTAAGCTGTAAAGCTGCAGGCGCATGCTGGATGATGGTAGCTGCCTCTGCCAGCCTTGTTGCTGCCTGATATTCACCTTCTGCATTTATTATTTTGGAACGCCTCTCCCTTTCGGCTTCAGCCTGTTTGGCCATGGCGCGCTTCATCTCATCTGGCAGGTCTATCTCCTTGACTTCGACCTTGCTCACCTTAACGCCCCACGGCTCAGTATCCTGGTCAAGAATTTCCTGTATCCTTGCATTTATTTTGTCCCGTTCAGCCAGCAGCTCATCGAGTTCTGCCTGGCCGCAGACGCTCCTCAAAGTGGTTTGGGCAAGCTGAGATGTGGCAAACAAGTAATTTTCCACCTGCACCACTGCCTTTTCTGGTTCCAGCACCCTGAAGTATACAACAGCGCTCACCCTTACCGAGACATTGTCTTTGGTAATAATGTCTTGAGGCGGAACATCCAGGGTGATGGTGCGTAAATCCACTTTTTTCATCTTATCGATAATTGGTATCAAAATAATGAGCCCCGGGCCTTTTGCCTTTAAAAGTCTGCCCAGCCGAAATACCACTGCGCGTTCATATTCCCTCATAACCCTTATAGAGGTTGCTAGAAAGGCAATGGCTAAAAACAACAAAAAAGCAAATGATACAGGCATGGTTCAATCCTCCTGATTTTTCATCAAAGGCTCAACCACTAAAGTCA
>JAMOVF010000054.1 GCA_027061625.1 Deltaproteobacteria bacterium | reverse complement strand
TTTCTAAAGAAGAAAAAAGGCTGGGAATCCCTTATGATGGAATTGGCTCACCATGCTTCTAAAGACCAGGAAACATTCAAAATGATGCTGCATGTGATTTCAAGCATCGTTCATGACATGGTACTTTTAAAATCTGTTGGGCCTGGATCTCACAAGATAGATGATCATAGCCTGGTCTGCCCGGACCAGAAGCTTGAAATTGCAAATCTTGCCAAAGAATTTGAGGATTGGCTGCTGGAAGAATATTCTGATCACCTTTTAAAGATGGAATTTCATCTAGCCAGAAATGCCAACCGTTTGTTGATGTCCTTGGCCCTGCTTTTGTTTTGGAAAATCAAAAAGTTTGGTACATTAATGGGCTATGGAAAATAACAAGGGGAGAAACGGGGCAGAAAATAGTGTAGTTGTCGAAGAAAGCAGCTCAGAGCCCAAGGAGTATAAAGATTACAAGCTTGCAGGGGTAAGGCTTAGGCCCGGCTGGCCAGTGCAGCATTTTTGTGTGCCTCCAGAATTAGCTGTTACAGATGGTGAATGGGTAGTAGTCCCTACTGAACATGGTGAGGAAGTAGGAATAGTTTGTGGAGCCCCTGTTACTGTGTCTTTGGCAGTAGATAATGCACCTGCATTTATATCCCGCCTGGCCTCTACTTATGAAATTGAATGCTACTATGCAAATCTTGAGAGAGAAAAGAGTGCCTGGAATCTCTGTATGGAACGGATAGAGGCACACAAGCTCAGTATGAAGCTGGTAAGGGTGGAGAGCTTTTTTGATGGCAGCAAAATCATATTTTACTATTCAGCAGAAGGACGGGTCGATTTTAGAGAGCTTGTAAAGGACCTTGTAAAAGGATTAAGGACTCGGGTTGAGATGCGCCAGATAGGCGTGCGCCATGAGGCAAAAATGATTGGAGGCTTGGGCAACTGTGGAAGGCCCCTTTGCTGTGCAAGCTTTTTAGGCACCTTTGATCCAATTTCAATTAAAATGGCTAAGGCCCAAAATTTGCCCTTAAATCCAAACAAGATCTCTGGTCTTTGCGGAAGGCTTTTGTGCTGTTTGACCTTTGAGTTTGACACCTATGTTGAACTTTCCAAGGGTATTCCCCAAATGGGTAAACAATGTGTTACTCCTGAAGGAGAAGGCAAGGTTATACGCCAAAACATATTGAAACAGACAGTGACAGTTGCTTTACCTGAAGGCGAACATGAATTCAGTGCTGAAGATCTCTTGAGGCATCAGGAAGAATTGGCAAAAAAGAGTGCAGAGGTTGAAAAAGAATCTTCAAAAGCATCTGAAAAAGACGATTCAGAAGAACAGAAAAAAGAAACTAGCAAGAAACGGCGCTCAAAAGCACGTAAAAAACGGGGCAGAAGGAGGCGAAGCAAGGCAAAGGCCAAATCTGAAAAAAAGCCCCAGAAGGGATAGTAATTTGATATGGGAAAGGGAACTTTTTACATCACCACTCCTATCTATTATGTAAATGCAGAGCCACATTTAGGTCATGCATATTCCACAGTTGTTGCAGACGTTCAGAACCGCTTTCATAAACTTTGCGGTGATAAGACTTTTTTTCTCACAGGCACAGATGAACATGGGGACAAAGTCGTAGAAGCTGCGGCCAAACAAGGGCTCAGCCCTAGAGAATATGCAGATAAAATCAGCAATCTGTTCAGAAAAACGTGGCCTATGCTGGAAGTAGAACCGGACCGCTTCATTAGGACTACAGAACCTGACCATATAAAGACAGTGCAATATGTGCTGCAAAAGGTATATGACCAGGGTGACATTGAATTCAAAGAATATGAAGGGCTTTACTGTTTTGGCTGCGAACGCTTTGTACTTGAGCGGGAGCTTGAAGATGGCAAGTGTCCAGACCATCATACAGAACCCGTTCATTTAAAAGAAAAAAATTATTTCTTCTTGATGAGCCGTTATCAGGAGTGGCTTATAGACCATATTAAAAAGAATCCCGAATTCATAACTCCTGAAAGATATAAAAATGAGGTTCTTTCTTTTTTGCGGGAACCCCTGGATGATTTGTGCATTTCAAGGCCCACCAGCCGGCTTACTTGGGGGATTCCCCTGCCTTTTGATGAAAATTATGTAACCTATGTATGGTTTGATGCCTTAATCAACTATTTGACTGGTATTGGTTATCCAGACTCTGAGAATTTCAAAATATTCTGGCCTGCATGTGAGCATGTAATTGCCAAAGATATTCTCAAACCTCATGGTATCTATTGGCCTACCATGCTCCGCTCTATTGGCCTTGAGCCTTATCAGAAACTCCATGTACATGGATATTGGCAGATGAAGGCCCAGAAAATGTCAAAGAGCCTGGGAAATGTAGTTAAACCCCATGAGCTTATAGAACTTTTTGGCGCTGAACCTACACGATACTGCCTTATGAGGGAGATGGTCTTTGGCCTGGATGCCGGCTATAGCGAAGAATCTTTCCGTACCAGAATTAATGCAGATTTGGCAAATGACTTGGGGAATTTGGTTAGCCGCATCTTGACCATGGTAAAAAAATATTTCCAGGGCAAGGTCCCAGCTTGGAAAGAGCCTTCCGGGCCAGAAGGGGAATTGAAAAAAGCGTTGGAGTCCCTTGTACCTGCATGGAAAGCACAAATGGAAGCCTTTGAAGTGCACAAGGCGCTGGCCTCAGTATGGGAGGTGCTGAATAAGGCCAATAAGGTCATAGACACCACTGCACCATGGGTCTTGGCAAAAGAGCCTTCACAGGCCGAGCGTTTGGGTACAATTTTATATGTACTACTTGAAACGCTTAGGGTATGCGCTGTTTTAACTTCCCCTGTAATGCCTAAAAAGGCCGAAAAAATCATCAAAGCCCTTGGCCTGGAACCATCAAATGAGTTGAGCCTGGAGGCAGCCAAACAATTTGGAAGGCTTTCACCAGAGAGTGAAACAGAACGTATTGCCAATCTCTTTCCTAGATTGGATAAAGAAGAAAAA
>JAMOVF010000053.1 GCA_027061625.1 Deltaproteobacteria bacterium | reverse complement strand
CAATAAAAATCTCCTGGAATCTGTCGATAAGTAAACCAGAAAAATATGGTTTGCAGGAGTTTTTGCCCTAATGAGTGGAATACAGATACCGCTTGGTGAACTACTATCTAGCCGCGGCTTGATCACGCAAGAACAAAAAGAGTTCGTTCTCCAGGAACAAAAGGCCACTGGTGAAAGGATGGGAGAAACCCTTATAAGGCTCGGATTTGTTACGGATTCCGATCTTGCCAGGGTCTTAGCAGAACAAAGCAATATGAAATTTTTCGATATCAGATCTTTCAACCCTGATATCGATCTACTTACCCTCCTGCCCTATATGGTAGCAAAAAAACATTCTGTGCTACCCCTCTTTGAAAAAGAAGGAAAGCTGCATGTCGCTGTAGCCGATCCTTTCGACCCTGCTGTTGGTGAAGCTGTTTTTAGGATAACAGGTAAAAACCCTGTCCTTTATGTAGCTGCTGCAAATGAGCTGAACAAGCTGATTGAACGCCACTACTACATGTTAGAACATCCAGTCGAAAAAGAAATTGAGAAAGTGGTGAACAATCTGCGTCACAATCCAGATGCTGAAGTAGAGGTTGGTGGATTAGTAGATAACCTATTCCGCTCTGCCATTACTTTCAGGGCAACAGATATGCACATAAGCCCCAGTGATCTTTCCACCAGGGTTTTGTTCAGAATTGACGGTGTAATGCGCCTTGCCCATGTATTTCCATCGGCACTGCACCCAAGGCTGACAACAAATATAAAAGTACGGTCAAATATGGATATATCTGAACAAAGGCGGCCCCAAGACGGAAGGATGTCATTTGACTTTCTTGGGGACTTCTTTGATGTACGCGTATCTTCCTTACGCACCAATCATGGTGAAAATATAGTTATGAGGCTTCTCCCTTCCAAGGGCAGTTCATCTTTCAGTATCAATGATGTGGGGTTTGAAGAAAATGACCTACACAAAGTGCATCAGCTATTCCAGCGACCATTTGGCATGGTGCTTGTCACTGGGCCAACTGGAAGTGGTAAAACTACCACCCTATATGCCTCCTTACGCGAACAAGATTACATAGGCAAAAATATCCTGACAGTAGAAGACCCAATTGAATATGAATTTTTGATGATTCGGCAGACCCAGGTAAACGAAAAGGCAGATTATACCTTTTCATCAGCCATCCGCACTTTTTTGAGACAGGATCCAGACATCATACTGGTTGGAGAAATAAGGGATGAGGAAACGGCAATCATGGCCACCCGTGCAGCATTAACCGGCCACCTTCTCCTGTCTACTCTCCATACCAATACGGCAATTGGCGCAATAGCCAGGCTTAAAGATCTTGGAATTACTCCCTTTCTTCTTTCTTCTGCCATTGCAGGCATTATATCCCAACGTCTTGTCAGACTCATATGCCCGCACTGCAAAGAAAAATATACTCCCCCCAAAAAACTGCTTGAGCTTTATCAACTCCCAGAAGACCACACCTATTGGCACAGCAAAGGATGTCCCCAATGCAGAAACAGTGGCTATTATGGGCGTACTGCTATTTCCGAGGTCCTGGTATGCAGCAAAGATATATGCCATTTGATAGGCGAAGATGCACCTCTAAAAAATATTGAAGAAAAGGCCAGAGAGAATGGTTTTAATGACTTTATTTCATCTGGCAGAACAAAGGTACTGAAGGGTTTAACAGATGTTGAGGAACTCTACAGGGTGCTGGGATAATGGCGCAATACATATATCAGGCCATAGATGAAGCTGGTACAATCGTAAAAGGTAAAGATGAATTTAAATCACCCGAGGAGCTATTTGAGCATCTTCTCTCTAAAGGCCTTACTCTTATACATTACAAAAGGAAACTTTCCTTTAATATCGAATTAAGCGGTGACCTTAAACGGCCTGCTTTAGCAGAATTATTCCATAACTTATCTCTATTTATCAAAGGAGGCATTTCCCTTAAACAGGCCTTAGAAGAGTTGCTGTCCACAGCAAAAGATAATGCAACAAGGCACCTATTGAGAACCTTATTAAAAGGCCTTGATGACGGCTTACTTCTTTCTGAGGCTATGCAGAAATTTCCCCGCCACTTCTCACAAATCTTAATTGCTTTAATGCAGATTGGCGAAGAAACCGGCACCTTGGATCGTACCTTAGAGGATGCAGCCCGCCATCTTGAAAAGATAGAAGAGATAACTTCCACCACGAAAAAGGCCCTCATTTATCCTTGTTTTGTTTTTCTGTCTATAACAGGCGCCTTTGCCTTTTGGATGATCTACGTGCTTCCTAAAATGCTTCCTTTATTTGCATCACTGGGGCTTAAAGAGCTTCCCCTGCCCACCAGAATTCTGCTGGCTATAAACAACTTTTTTCACTCCTGGTGGTTCCTTTTTCCCATATTCTGGCTGTTTGCAGCCTTATTATTCTACATATCCAGAAGGAACCCAAAAGCCAGGCGCGTATGGGACCAATTTTGGATGAATTTTCCTGTAATAGGAAAAGTGTTACGCACATCCCAGCTTGCATTTTTCTTTGAATACTTTGCGTTATTGGCCTCAGGAGGAATCCATATTGTCCGTAGCCTTGAGCTGATGGAGAAGTCAACAACTCACTCTATTTTGAAAGATGGCATCAAGACTCTGAAACATGAAGTAGAACTAGGCACTACAATTTCAGGTGCTTTTGCTAAAGTACCTATTTTTGGGCCTTTTGCAGTCAGGCTAGTAAAAGTAGGGGAACAGACAGGAAATTTGGCTGAACAGCTAGAAATTCTAGCTAAACATTACATGCAAAAAGTCAACAATATGGTCGATATGCTTTCCAAGACCTTGGAGCCCATCTTAATAGTTATTGCAGGATTTGTGTTTGCCTTAATTGCACTAGGCCTGCTGGGGCCTATTTACGATTTAATCGGTAAAATCCGTTAGGAGTAATAGGACCATGAAAAAAAATACGGATTACTACCATATGCAACGTTTTGGACTCACAGGAAATCCATTTTTATTGT
>JAMOVF010000052.1 GCA_027061625.1 Deltaproteobacteria bacterium | reverse complement strand
CTTGGTAGTCTCTCTGGGTATCTTTGCCAGGATGTCACCAGCCTGAACCTCATCACCTTCGTTTACCTGGATAATGGCTCCCACAGGCAGCATGTAGCGTGCCTGACCTCTGCCGCTAGGCAGTTTGGCAGTGCGCCCTTTTTCATCCTTAATGGAGATTCTAGGCTTATATTCTGTAGCCTTGTACTGGACGACTATTCTCCTGGCCTTTCCTGTAATTGGGTCCACCTTTTCCTGGATGGTGACACCTTCGATGATATCGCCAAATTTCACCTTGCCTGGAACTTCGGTCAAGATGGGATGGGTAAATGGATCCCATTCAGCCAACTTTGTGCCAGGCTGCACTTCTTGGCCTTCTTCCACCAAGAGTTCAGCACCATATATTATGGGATAGCGCTCCCTTTCCCTGCCATCTGGAGATACAATTACAATCTCTCCATTCCTGTTCAAAACCGTAAGGCGACCTTCACGGTTCCGTACCACATTCAGATTTTCAAACTTGACTGTTCCTGAACCACGGCACTCTATTTCCGCCTGCTCCGCCTTACCTGTGGCAGTACCGCCGATATGGAATGTACGCATGGTCAGCTGTGTGCCAGGCTCGCCAATAGACTCAGCAGCTATGATACCAACTGCTTCACCTTCAACTACCATACGGCCCCTGGCCAAATCCCTGCCGTAGCACTTTGCACACACCCCAAATGGGGCGCGGCAAGTAAGCACTGAACGTATTTCTACTTTGGTTAGGCCAGCGTCTTCTATTCTTTTAACACCAGCTTCATCAATTTCTTCGCCAGATTTCACCAGCACATCACCAGTCACCGGATCTTCAATGTCCATTAAGGCAACCCTGCCCAGGATACGCTCACCCAATGGCTGAATGATCTCGCCACCCTCTATGAGATGCTCAATTTCAATACCGTCAATGGTACCGCAGTCTTCCATGGTAATGGTAGAATCCTGGGCTACGTCCACCAGGCGGCGGGTCAAGTAACCTGAATTTGCAGTCTTCAATGCAGTATCAGCCAAACCTTTGCGGGCACCATGTGTGGAAATGAAATATTCAAGCACACTGAGGCCTTCCCTGAAATTGGCCTTGATTGGTGTTTCAATGATCTCGCCGGATGGTTTGGCCATAAGACCGCGCAGACCGGCCAGCTGTCGGATCTGATCCTTGCTTCCCCTGGCCCCTGAATCTGCCATTACAAAAATCGGGTTGAAGCTGGGCATGGTAACTAAGTTGCCTTCTTTATCCCTGTGATATTCTACAGAGATCTCTTCCATCATCTCTTTGGCAACTTCATCTGTGGCCCTGGTCCATATGTCAACAACTTTGTTGTAGCGCTCACCATCGGTAATAAGGCCCTCTTCATATTGACGCTGCACTTCGGAAACTTCCTGCTGGGCCTTTTCCAGGATCTCCTCTTTGCGGACCGGAATGGCCATGTGGCCTATTCCTATGGAAATGGCAGCCAATGTGGCAAAGTAGTAACCATAATCTTTTATGCGGTCAGCCAAGATGACTGTCTTTTTACCACCTGCAACCCGGTAGCTGAAATCGATCAACTTGGCCAAGTCCTTTTTCTTCATCACCTTATTGATGGCAGAAAAGGGCACCTCTTCAGGCAATATGTCAGACAGGATCACTCTGCCCACAGTGGTGTCAACCCGCTCTCCATCAATGCGCACCTTGATCATGGCCTGCAGGTCAACGTCTCCATTGCTCCAGGCGAGTATGACCTCATCCCTTGACATGAAGGCCTTGCCTTCACCTTTGGCGTTAATCCGTTCTCTAGTCATATAATAAATGCCCAGGACGATATCTTGTGTAGCAAGTATGATAGGTTCGCCATGGGCAGGAGAAAGGATGTTGTTGGTGGACATCACCAGCACCCTGGCTTCAGTTTGTGCCTCTACGGAAAGCGGCACATGGACAGCCATCTGGTCCCCGTCAAAGTCTGCATTGTAGGCAACACATACCAGAGGATGGAGCTGGATAGCCTTTCCTTCAATCAACACCGGCTCAAAGGCCTGGATGCCTAAACGGTGAAGGGTTGGCGCCCTGTTAAGCATTATAGGATATTCCCTTACCACTTCATCAAGGGCATCCCATACCTCTGGGACCTCCTTTTCCACCATTTTTTTTGCACTTTTGATAGTGGTAACAAGGCCCTTTTCTTCCAGCTTGTTATAGATAAAAGGCTTAAACAGCTCTATGGCCATACGTTTTGGAAGGCCACACTGATGAAGCCTTAATTCAGGACCGACCACAATGACCGAACGCCCGGAATAGTCAACACGCTTACCAAGCAAATTTTGGCGGAAACGCCCCTGTTTACCCTTGAGCATATCTGAAAGCGATTTCAGCGGGCGTTTATTGGGGCCAGTGACCACGCGGCCCCTGCGGCCGTTGTCAAATAGCACATCCACAGCTTCCTGCAGCATGCGCTTTTCATTACGAACGATTATGTCGGGGGCATCAAGCTCTTTTAGTTTTTTAAGCCTGTTATTCCTGTTAATGACTCTTCTATAGAGATCATTCAGATCTGAGGTAGCGAACCTGCCGCCATCCAAAGGCACAAGAGGCCTTAAGTCTGGAGGCAGAACCGGAATGACATCCAAGATCATCCATTCTGGACGGTTGCCTGAATCCCTGAAGGCTTCAACCACCCTGAGGCGCTTGCCCAGCTTTTTACGCTTGGCCTCTGAGCGGGTCTTCTGCATTTCTTCCCTAAGCTCTCTAGAGAGCTGGTCAAGGTCAAGCTGACTGAGCATGAGCTGAATTGCTTCAGCACCAATTCCCACCTTGAACTTTTCACCAAACTGTTCGAGATTTTTGTAATAGGCCTCATCTGTCATCAAGGTGCCAACGGGAATCTCCGGCAACTCAGATTCTATTACTATGTGAGATTCAAAATATAGAACCCTCTCGAGTTCTTTAAGGCTCAAATCAAGCAGAGCGCCTATTTTGCTCGGCAGGCTCTTCAAAAACCAGAT
>JAMOVF010000051.1 GCA_027061625.1 Deltaproteobacteria bacterium | reverse complement strand
CTGGCTCCTTATAAAGGTCTTCAGATATTGAACCAGCCCTCTCGCTCAATGGCGTAGTTTCCTTTGGAAGCTCAGGGGCCTCCAGACCCTCTACACCCGCCTTGGCAGGAGCAGCCTTGGGTTTGGGAGCTGTTTTTTCCTCCTTGACAGGCTCAGCTTTTTTCTCAGTTTCTGGAGCAGGTTTTTCCTCTGCAACTGGCTCGGGTTTTGGTTTTTCCTGTTCAGGCTCAACCTTTTTCTCTACAACTACTTCTTCCTTAACCGGTTCTTCAACTGGTGGTGCTTCAGGCTCAGGCATTGCCATCTCAGGTGCCTTACCTGATTCTGCCTGTTCCAGCCCTCTTTTGGCCTTTTCATTATTAGGATCAATGGATAATGCCTGTTTAAAGGTCTCAATGGCACCCTTGAAATCGCCCTTCAACATTTGCAGATTGCCTTTGGCAACCAGGCGTATCACCCATTTGCGCTGCCATTCTTCAGGGGTAAGCCCTTCAGGAACTGGCGGCAGTCCTGCAGGGGCTGCTGCCACAGGCTCCTCTTCTGTTATAGGCGCTGCTGGTTCCTCAGTAGCCGGAGCCTGTTCTTCAGCTGCAGCAACTGGCGCTGGTTCTGGTTGGGGCGCAGGAGCAGGTTCAACTGTAGGTGCTGCAGGAACTGCCTGCGGCACTCCACCACTAAACAGCATAAATTCTGCTTCTAAAAAGCGTCTTAGCGCCTCATATTGCTCATCACTTAAACCAAGTGCCTTTTTAAGTGCATCCAAACCCATATGCAGACTATTCAAGACTGCCTGCTCTCTAGGAGTCAGCCCAGTACTTACAGAACCGGCCTGTACGGTAACATGGGCACCGGTTTGTGCTTCCGGCTGGGTGCTTGTCACTTGTGTTGGCTGGCTTTTTGCAGTCTTAAGCTCTGATGCAAGCTTGTTGACCTCAGCCTCTTTTTGGCTGGCCATGCGTTTCGCCTCCTCAAGCTCTTTCTTCATCTGTTCTATTTGCTTTGACAAATGTTCTTTTTCTTTTAAGACCAATTTCCTTGAGGCATCGGCCTCTTTCTTGGCCATTTCAATCTGGGCCTGAAGTTCTTTTTCAGCCTTCTCTTTGGCCTCGGCCACCGCCGCCTCTACAGCTGCTGTGTCCATAAGAACAGGTTCAATACCTTTTGGTTCAGGCCGTGGACCAAGCTTTGCCCTGGATACTATCTCAGGCACAGCTTCTTCCCATTCAATTGCCATTATGTGAACGCCTGCAACTCCGGGAATCTCCTTTACCTGATTTATTATATCTACACAGATATTTATTCCTTCTTCCCTTTTGTCGCTTGCGTCTTCAAGGCGTTGTATAACTTCATCTGTTACATCAAGGCCTGGAACAAACTTTTTCATGTAGCGGGCCATGCCCAAAGACTTAGGCGGTGTTACGCCGGCCAGGATGTAACACCTTTCATGGATGCCAAGGTCACATACCATCTCCATGAATTTTTTAAATTTTTCTATATTATAAATAATTTGTGTCTGGACAAAGTTGGCACCCGCATCAACCTTTTTGCCAAGGCGAACTGCCCTGAATTCAAAGGGATCTGCAAAGGGATTTGCGGCACAGCCAAGAAACAACCGCGGTTCGTTGGACTTTATTTCTTCACCGCACTGAAATTTTTTATCATCCCTCATTCCTTTCATCATGGAAAGGAGCTGTATGGAGTCCATATCAAAGACTCCTTTGGCTTGAGGATGATTCCCAAATTTCTGATGATCTCCTGTAAGACACAGAAGGTTCTTTATCCCCAATGCAGAGGCACCTAAAATTTCAGCCTGGATACCAATGCGGTTCCTATCTCTGCAGGTCATCTGCATTACTGGCTCAACACCCTCAGACAAAGCCAGCAAGCCTGCAGTAAGGCTGGACATCCTCACAATGGCAGTTTGACAATCAGTAATATTGACGGCATCCACATGCCCTTTGAGAATACGAGCCTTTTTGCGCACCACTTCTGGGTCGCCACTTTTTGGGGGGCCTAACTCGCCTGTTACGGCAAACTGGCCAGATGTGAGTATATTTTCTAAATTGCTGTTAGCTATCACGGCAGCAAGTCCTCCCTTACCCTGCGCCTTGGTCCCGCATCTCCAGCAGTTGACCAATCGCGAATAGGCATTATTTCCTTAAGGCGATCAGCTTCTCCCTGCTCTTGCAAACGCTCATGTATAAAATGCCATACACACGGAGTTTCAGGGTGTATCTCGCACCTGCCTCCCTGGGAACCTCCACATGGCCCATTGGAAAGCCGTTTTGCGCACCTGGCCACAGGACAGAGGCCTCCAGTAAGATGGAGTACACATGAACCGCAACCAGCACACATTTCTTTCCATTCGCCACTGCTCAAATTGGCACCGTAAAATGTAGTATTCACTCCAGGTAAGACCTTGATACCTTGGCAAAGGTCTGCAATAAAATTGACTCCAACTCCACAGGCCATAGAGAGGACAGCATCATACTTTTTCCCCTCTTCTTTCAGTGGTTCAATATATTCTGGGTCACACTGCCGGATATAGGTCGAAGCATCTATCTCAATAGACTCATTTGACAACTTTTTACCCAATCGAATGGCCGAAGCCATGATCTCCACTTCCTTGTCGCCTCCAGCCGAACAAACAGCAACACACCCTCGGCAGCCAAGGACCAGGAGCTTTTTTACTCCATCGAGCATGCCCAAAATTTCATTCATGGGTTTACGTTCAGCAATAATCATGACTGACCTTCCATAGTGCTTAATCTCATCTTCAGCTCCCTGGCAGCTTCCACAATGGGCTCAGATTCTCCTCTTGGAACAAAGACCATTTCAAGCCTTTCCGGTTCAAGGCCCAACTCTTCAAGAATCTTTCGTGCATATTGAACCCGTTTAGCCGCCCTTTTGCTTCCAGATAAATTGTGGCATTCATCAATTTTGCATCCAGCAACAAATACAGCCTTAGCTCCTTCGGCAAAAGCATCCAGGATTGCTGGAACTTCAAGCCGGCCTGTACATGGGAGCCTTTTAAATTCTATGTTTTCAGGGACCAAACCCCTTTCTTTTAAAACGCTGGGCTCTACTGATACAGTGTAATTGCAGCAGAAACCAACAATTTCAGCATTTGCCTTTTTTCTGCTCTTTTTCGTTGCCATACTATACTTATGCCTCCTGGCTTCCCCGCTGCTCCAAAGAAGGAGCTAATTTTATGGCCTCGGCAGGGCATTCAAGGACGCAAATACCGCATGCCTTACAAAGTTCAGGCTCAATAAAGGCATATCCTTCATCAATAATAGTGGGTGCTGCAAAGGGACAAAGGCGCACGCATGTTAAACAGGCAACACATTTGCCAGGATCTACCACTGCAATCAATCCCAGCTCTACCATTCTATCCCTGTCAACGTAGCCTGCTTCTATAGCTGCTTCCCTGGCAGCTTTAACCACATCGCTGCACCTAACTCCTTGTGGGCATACAGGAACACAGCTTTGACATTGCGAGCATGCCCAAATCAAGTCTGATTTAAGAAGTTCCTCTTCAAGGCCCAAGACAGCCATGTGTACAACCTTCCTTGGATCAAATTCAGGAACTACCTTTTCCACTGGACATGCTGCACTGCATGCTCCACAGGCAAAACAGGCAGCCATGGTAGCACAGCCTTCATGAGCAGAAAGTGTTTCCTCAAACGATGGATTCAGTTTTGATGCCTGAATGGTCATTTTTTGCATGGAAAGATCAAGCCAAGGCTAGACCTTTCTTCTCCTCCTTCAATATGCCTTTTTTAATTAATGGAGCTACTATCTTTTCCAGTTCAGCTTTAGTCGATCCTACAATCTTGGCCAATTTGGTTATTGACATAGGCCCTTTTTTCAGAAGAAGCTTTATTTCCTGGGCAATTCTTTCCTTTCTGAAAGCAGGAGTAAATTTAGCTGCTACCGCTTCCTTGATTGCCTCTGGGCTGTAATCGCCATCTTTATGAAATTTCTTTGCCAACATTCCAAAACTGGTTCTTACCTTTGAGGCTGAAGCAGCCTCAACAGCTGCCTCCAACTTGCGTTTTACATCTTCTTCAGCCTCATTGGACTCAGTACCAAGGGGGCCTTTCTCTTTTATAGAATTGACACAACGGGTTATCAATTCTACAAAACGCGGGCCTTCTGCAGCAGATGCCCACTCAAGCTCCATCCTTTCTGGATCAACACCTATGTCTTCCAGGGCCTGCCTTGCAGCTTCAGCCATTAACATTGCTTCATAATTACCAGACTGGTAATGGCACTCGCCAAGATGTCAGCCGCCTGTAAAAACACCGTCTGCACCGCACTTGAAAGCCTCAAGGATAAACCTTACATCTATCCTGCCAGTGCACATCACCCTTATCACCCTGACATTGGGAGGATATTGATACCTGGACACTCCTGCCGAATCAGCTGCAGCATAACAGCACCAATGGCAGAAAAAGCCCAAGATTCGTGGATTATAGCCCTCCTGGGTCATGACATTCTCCTCTTATTTCTTTTCCGCTTCTAGCTCTTCACCACACCCCTCTGGTGAAAAGGCATGAATTTGGGCGAAGATCTCCTCATCTGTAAAACCACCCATATTTATGGCCAGTACTGGACAATGGGAAGCACAAATCCCGCAGCCTTTACAAGATGCAGTAATAGTTTCTGCTTTCTTTCGTTTGCCATCTTTTACCATCTGAATGGCATTAAATGGACACAAAGTGGCACAAATACCGCAGCCAATACATGTGGCCTTATCGATATGAGATACTATGGGCTCAACAGCAACCTTCCCCTTAACTAAAGGAATAGCTGCCTTTGCAGCTGCTGCCTTTGCCTGTGACACGGCTTCTTCAAGGCCCTTTGGTCCATGTGCCAAGCCGCAGAGATAAATACCATCCACAGCAACTTCCACAGGCCGTAGTTTAGCATGAGCCTCCAAGAAGAAACCCTCCTGAGTTAAGGGAACCTTTAGCAATTTGGAAAGGTTTTCATTCTCGCCTGGTGCTATTCCTGTGGATAGAACCACTAAATTTGCAGGAATAGATATATCTTCCCCCAAGAGACGATCATATGCATTCACCTTTATTCCCCTGCCCTGCTTAACTACTTCAGGCTTCTGGTCCGGGGTATAACGAAGGAATATTACACCCTTCTGCCTTGCTTCTCTGTAGAGATCTTCAGCAAAGCCGTAAGTGCGCATATCCCTGTAAAATATATATACATTGGTTTCTGGCTTCAGCTCTTTAATCTTTAAGGCATTTTTGACTGCCTGTGTGCAGCATAATCTGCTGCAATGCTGAAGATCTTCTCCACGGCTTCCCACGCATTGGATCATGACCACATTCTTTGTGGTCTTAAACGCGCTTTTGCCCTTGGCGATTTTCTGTTCAAGCTCCAACTGGGTAACCACCTGCCTAGACTCACCATAGCAGTAACCCTTTGGCTTGTGTTCTTCACCTCCAGTAGCAATTACCAGGACTCCATGGTTCACCATCTCAGTTTTGCCACCTTTAGAAACGGTAGAAGTGAAGTTGCCAACATAACCAGAGGTGCTCTCCAGCTCTGCCTCAAGCATTATGTCAATCTTGGGGTGTTTTTCTACTTTTTTGATGAGATCCTTAAGGATCTTTCTTGCATCCTGGCCATCAACAGTCCAAGTTAATTTGCGTAGATTTCCACCCAGCTCTTTGCTCTTTTCTACAAGAATAGTCTCAAAGCCCTGATCTGCAATGCTCAAGGCTACTGTCATGCCAGCTGCTCCACCACCAAGCACCAGTGCTTTAGGAGTGACATCTACCGTAGGCTGAGCAAGGGGCTCAAGCAGCCTCGCCTTAGCAACCGCCATGCGCACCAGGTCTTTTGACTTCTGGGTGGCTTCTTCAGGCTCCTGAGCATGCACCCAGGCACATTGGTCTCTGATATTGGCCATTTCAAAGAGAGCTGGATTAAGGCCTATAGAGCGCAAGGTCTCTTGAAAGAGCGGCTCATGCGTCCTTGGTGAACAGGCAGCTATAACAACTCTGTTCAGCCTGTTCTCTTTTACCTTTTCAGCTATAGCTTTTAGTGCATCCTGGGAACAGGAATATAGGGTATCTTCATAATAGGCCACATTTGGCAAGGAGGCTGCATAATCACGAACAGCTTTTACATCTACTACTCCGGCGATATTAACACCGCAATGGCAGACAAAGACACCTATTCTAGGTTCCTCCTCTTCCAGAGCCTTATCCTCTTCTGGATATGTTATGGTGACAGTCTGGGTTCCCCTGCCTTCCTTGAGCAGCTCTGAAGCAATAGCTGCAACACCAGAGGCCTGGGTTACACTTTCTGGAATATCCTTTGGTCCCTGAAATGCCCCTGCCACATAGACGCCTTTCTTTGTGGTAGAAAGGGGTGCGCCATGAGATGTTTTACAAAAATCATATGAATTAAGCTCTATTCCAGCTATATCAGCTATGGCATGGGCATCCTCAGGAGCATCAAGGCCCACAGAAAGAACTACCATATCAAACAGATCTGAATGAGACTGTCCATCATCGGTAGTCCAAGTAAGGGCAAGCTGTGAATCAATCTGATCTATCTTTGGAACTCTGGCCCTTATAACATTAAAACCATATTTTTCTTCTGCTCTTTTTCTTGCAGCATCAAACCCTTTACCTTGGGTCCTCACATCCATAAAAAAGAGAGAAATATCCAGGTCCGGTTCATGCTCTTTGGCAACAGATGCCTCTTTAATAGCATACATACAACACACAGAGGAGCAGTAGCCGTTGTCACAAGTAACATCCCTGGAACCTATACATTGCAGGAAGGCAATTTTTTTAGGCGTGGTGTGATCAGAAGGCCTGATAAGATGACCTTCTGTAGGACCAGATGCACAGGTAAGGCGTTCAAATTCATAACTAGTTACCACATCTGGATAACGCCCATATCCAAATTTCTCTAAAACATCATGGCTCACTCTGCCGAAGCCTGGCGCCAAAATTACTGAACCAACTTTCAGCTTAAGATTTTTGGGCTTTTGGGAAAAATCAATGGCTCCAGCAGTGCATGTTTGGGCACACAAGTTACATGTTTGATAGTTGACCCGCAGGCACGCCTTTGGATCAATATAGTAGCTTGTGGGTATTGCCTGAGGGAAGTCAATATGTGTGGCCCTGGTTATGTCTAAACGTTCGTTATAGACATCTGCTATGGGCCTTGGGCAATACATGGTGCAAACACCGCAGGCAGTGCACAGGTCTTCATTTATATAGCGTGGCTGCTGGAAAACTTCTGCAGTAAAATTGCCTGCCTTGCCCTTTATAGCCTTTAAAGTGGCACTTGTAAGAATCTCTATGTTTGGAGACCGACCGGCCTCTACCAGCTTGGGTGCCAGTATTCAGATGGCGCAATCATTGGTTGGAAATGTCTTGTCAAGTTGCGCCATGACTCCGCCGATATAGGGTTTCTTTTCAACCAAATAGACATAATATCCCAAATCGGCCAAGTCCAAAGCAGTCTGGACGCCGGCAATGCCGCCGCCAAGGACCATTATTGCACCTGCTTTGCTCATATTCCTTTTCCTCACTCGCAATTAATGGCGCTCTGTCTAAACAGGCAGAGCGCCTCAATTTCGTTATCCAGTTTAAGATGCTGAAGGACCATGGCATCCAACGTCATGTAAAGAGCCACCGCCTGGTGAACCCAATTCACGCCGCATGGCCATGTCGAAGAGCACCCTTTCCTTTTTCTTGTCAAGGCCAAGATTCTTTCTGGCCATATCTATTCTATCAATCATTTTATTAGCAAACTCATTTGCAGTCTGGGCAAGATCCCAACAACCGCCATAAATCTTATCCATTTCCTTGAAGCAGTAATCAGTTACTGACTTGCAGTTAGTTGTTGGGAAGGATGGGCCAAAGACTGTATAGACTCCACTTGAAACAAAGTATTGCCCAATTGAAACTGCCTTTTCACTCATCCACTGCGGGGCACAACCAGCAGCAGGAAGATCGCTAAGATCATCTCCTAATCCGCCTGTTAAGACCATTTCAGTTGCAGCAATAAGGATGCGACTGTTATCCACACATGAACCCATATGCAACACTGGAGGGCAGCCTACGGCCTCTAAGACTTCGCGCAGGCCATCACCGGCCATGGAAGCAGCTTCAGGTGACAGCAAACCAGCCCTTCCTATTCCAGTAGCTGCACAACCAGTCACCAGCACAAGCACATTGTTGGCAATGAGCTCCTTGGCAAGTTCAACATGGATCTCATCCATAACCCGGTAGTTATCACATCCAACTATTCCTGCAACACCACGAATGCGGCCATTGATAATATTGTCATTCAAGGGCTTATAAGAGGCCCTGAAACGACCACCCAGGATATAATTAATTGTTTCATGGCTGAATCCTGCCACTACATCCATCTGGTGTACAGGAATCATGTGCTTTCCGCGTTCTGGATACTTTTTAATTGCCCTGCGTATTATTTCGCGGGCCACATCAAGGGCACGGTGTTCCTCAAACTGTATATGAGTAGCGCCGGTTATCTTTGCACGGTCTGAAGTTGTTATAAGCTCAGTGTGATAGTGCTTAGATACAGGAGATACCCCTTGCATTATACACTGCACATCAACCACCATGGCTTCAACAGCACCAGTTGCCAGGACTACTTCCTGCTGGACAAAGCTGCCTGCAATTGGATAGCCGCGGCGCATCAATATCTCATTTCCTGTACAGCAGACCCCAGCCAGATTAATGCCTTTCGCCCCCACCTTTTTGGCTTCAGCGATCATTTCAGGCTCTCTGGCAACCATGCCCAGGGCCTCAGCCAGCACTGGTTCGTGCCCATGCACAGTTATATTTACTTCATCTTCTTTAAGCACCCCGATGTTTACTTTAGACCTAATGGGAACAGGAGTGCCAAACATTATGTCAGAAAGTTCTGTAGCTATCATGGAAGCGCCCCAACCATCTGCCAAGGCGCAACGTGCAGCCTGAAACAGCAGGCTTTCTGGTTCCTGATCCACGCCCATATGGGTGCGGTGCATCAATTCCACCACTTCACGGTCAATGCCCCTGGGCCAGATACCAAGTTTGTCCCACAATTCCTGACGGGCCTTTGGCGCCCGCTTCATGAATTGCAGTGTACCTTCCTGCTGGCCAAACTCACTTACCACTTTTTCACCAAGCTCAATAGCAAGATCAGTGGTATCTTTGTCTGTAGGGTCAATACCGTAACGCAGAGCAGTCTGCCTCAGTTTGATTGTATCTTTTATTTCATATGGCGTCTCACCTTTGGCAGTTTCCAGAAAAGCCAAAGCTACTCCCCTGCCATGGTCCATGTGGGCTGCAGCGCCTCCTGCCACTATCCTGCCAAAATTCCTGGCAGCCACGGTGGCAGCATCGGCACCACAGATGCCGATCATGGAATCAACACCCTCAATTATTTGGCAAGGCCCCATGTTGCAGTTTTTGCAGCATGTACCACCTTTACCAAATAGACATGGATCAATATCACGGTTGGAAACTCGGTGGGCTGCTGTAACGACTCCTTCTGCACAAGAAGAGCACAACACCTCTTTGTTGGCCTCACATTGGATAGATGGGCATCCACCGTTTCCTTTTTCAAATCTCTTACTCGTATCCATCTCTTTGCTCCTGTTGTTGGATTTCCCTACCAAGCCCCCGTTATCAAAGCAGGCCGGCAAATTGCTTTGCAGCCTGTACAGTGTTTTTCATAAGCATGGTGATTGTCATGGGGCCTACGCCGCCAGGAACAGGGGTTATTGCTGAGGCCTTCTCCTTTATGGCGTCAAAATCAACATCGCCGCAAAGAATAGCCTTGCCTTCAGGGGTTTTTCCAATACGGTTTACCCCTACATCAATTACTACAACACCATCTTTAACCATATCTGCTGTTATAACTTTGGGACGGCCAGCTGCCACTATTAGAATATCTGCCCTCTTTGTGTGAAAGGCCATATCCTTGGTTCTAGTATGACATACAGTTACTGTGGCGTTTCCGCCTTCACGTTTCTGAATCATTAAATTGGCAATGGGCTTTCCTACTATATTGGATCTGCCAACTACCACTACCTCGGCACCGCTGGTCTCAACGCCAGAACGTACCAGCATCTCCAATATTCCATGGGGGGTACAAGGTAAAAAGCATCTTTCGCCTATTACCATCCTGCCAACATTTACAGGATGAAAACCATCAACATCTTTATCAGGATTTATTGCCTCAAGCACCTTGCTGTCATCAATATGCTTAGGAAGCGGAAGCTGAACTAGAATGCCATGAATTGAATCATCGTTGTTGTATTTATCTATTAAGGCCAAAAGATCATCTTCTGTTATGTCTTCTGGCTGGTTATCCTGAATAGAATGAAAACCCAAATTATGGGCAGTTTTCTGTTTTGCAGTCACATAAGAAATAGATGCAGGGTCTTCACCAACCAAAATGGTTACCAAACCAGGAGTGACACCATGGTCTGATTTTAATCTTTTGACTTCCTCTTTTAACTCTTCACGAATTTGAGCGGCTATTTCTTTACCGCTGATAATCTTTGCTGACATCAAATCCCCCTCGCTTTCAACAAAAATCCTATTTTCTTATTGCCAAATTTGTACCGTTCTAAAAACATGGTGGTCTCAAAAAATTATTTAAAGCCAATCAGTCTTGTAAGATGTGATAGGCAAGTGCTCTTTTTGACCAATTTCCAATCATTAGACACTATTTTTCACAAAATTACCAGTCGCTATTGATGTTAAACAACTTTTCTCAAACAGATAACACATACAGTAAAATGGAACCGGCCAGCGGGTAAAAATTCCCACTGGCCGGGGTATTTTTCATCAGCCTAAAAGAGGCCTTTGACCTTACCAGTGCTTGTATCCACATCAATACGCCTGTATGCAGGATCAGATCCCGTACCAGGCATAAGGCTTATTGCTCCTGCAACTGGCACAACAAAGCCTGCGCCTTTATAGGTGAGGATGTCACGCACATGGAGCTTCCAGCCCTTGGGCACGCCTTTCAGGTTAGGATCATCAGAAAGGCTCAAATGTGTCTTGACCATACAGGTTCCAAGCTTGGAAAGCTCAGGATCTTTTTCAATCTTCTCTGCTTTTTTCAGGGCTTCTGGAGAATAGGTTACGCCATCACCGCCATAAACTTCCTTAGTGATTAGCTCTATGCGTTTACGCAAAGGCATCTCTAAATCATAAAGGAATTTAAAGTCATTGGGCTCTTCACATGCTTCAATAACTGCATCAGCAAATTCAAGGGCACCTTCGCCTCCATACTGCCAATGCTTGGAGACTGCAACCCTGGCACCTGCCTGCTCACACAGCCTGCGCACTGCATTGATTTCATTATCTGTGTCTGTATAGAAGGCATTGATACAAACAACTGGATTGATGCCAGCCTTTTTGACTGTCTCAATATGATGAAGCAGGTTCTCTGTACCCTTTTCCACCCATTCAACATGCTCCTCATCATATTCTGGAGGCATTGGACGGCCCGGACGTGGAATTGGAGCTCCGCCATGACATTTAAGAGCCCTGATGGTAGCCACTACAACAGCACAGTTGGGCTTTAAGCCACTGAACCTACACTTCAGATTCCAGAATTTTTCAAAGCCTATGTCAGCGCCAAAACCACTCTCAGTAACAAGATAATCACCTAATTTAAGGCCAACCTTATCAGCTATAACTGAGGACTGGCCAATAGCAATGTTGGCAAAGGGACCTGCATGGATCAAACAGGGCTGGCCTTCTACAGTCTGCATTAAGTTAGGATTGACTGCCTCTACCATCCAGGCGGTCATAGCGCCTGCAACCTCGAGGTCTTCTGTGGTAATGGGCTTTCCAGTCTTGTCATAGGCAACAACTATTTTGCCAATCCT
>JAMOVF010000050.1 GCA_027061625.1 Deltaproteobacteria bacterium | reverse complement strand
TGAATAGCGGTGTGTGGCAGTGGCTATGCCCATCATCCGCTGCATGAAGTTCAGGGCAACCCTTTCTCCAGTCAGAATAGATGCCAAGCAGCCCCTGATTTCACATATCACCTCTTTTGGATCTGCAAAAGCGCCTTCTTTTGCCTTTGGAACAAATTCCAAGCCTGGGTCTACCTGGTGAAACACCTCTTCTGCCACAAACAGGCCTGCTACAACTCCCCGCTCCTTTGCAATGATGACACCAGTACCTGCCGCCTTTGGGGATATGGTAAGCTCGGTGGTAATATCGCCATGGCCAATATCTTCCTCAAGCGCTTTGGCCACCAAGGGCCTGTAAAGGTATGGTTTGAGGGGCGGGATCATAGCGCAGATTCAAGGGCTTCCCGGTGTGCTGCTATTTTCTCAAGCTTTGCTTTGAAACGTTCCACCTTGTCCCGCTCTTTCTGGACGATCTCCTTTGGTGCTCGTTCCAAAAAATTCTTGTTTTGGAGCTTGTTTTCACTCTTTTTCAACTCCTTATTGAGCTTTTCTTCTTCCTTGGCAAGCTTTGCAAGCTCCTCTTTTATATCCACAAGGCCCTTAAGCGGAATAAATATTTCCATATCTTCAAGAATCACTGCTGCCGCGCCTTCAGGCCTTTCTGCATCCCCTGCAATGATTTCCACTTCCTCTGCTCTGGCCAGGGTGCTGATGGCCCCGGCCTGCCCTGCAATAAGTTCCCTTGCCTCCTCGCTATGGGGCCTTGCCAGCACCTTTATCTTGGCTCCTGGATGGATGCCCAGTTCAGATCTAATATTGCGGATTCCTGTCACAACGTTCTTTAGGGCTGAAACGGCCTTTTCTGCCTCTTCATCCAGCCATGCGGGTTTCTCTTTGGGAAACTGAGCCACCATCAGGTAACCTTCAGTGGCCGGCAAGTGCTGCCAAAGTTCTTCAGTAACAAAGGGCATTATGGGATGGAGGAGCCTGAGAGTCTGATTTAGCACCGTGTATGCAACATCCTTGGCATTTGAAGTGCGCTCGGCTTCCTGGCCTGAAAAGGCAGGTTTGGCAAGCTCGAGATACCAGTCACAGAACTCATGCCAGAAGAATTGATAAAGCTCCTTGGCCACCACATCAAAATCAAAGCTGTCCAGGGCCTTTCTCACATCCTGTATGAGGCGCCCAAGCCGTGAGACGATCCATCTTTCAGGCAGGGCAAGGCTGCGGCTTGAAACATCCTCCTCCAAGGGCTTTAAACCCTTGTGGGATTCAAGGTGCATTAAGATGAGCCTTGCTGCATTCCAGATCTTGTTTACAAAATGGCGGTATCCCTCAATTCTATCTTCAGAGAGCTTGATGTCCCTTCCCTGGGCAGCAAATGCAGCCAAGGTAAAGCGGACTGCGTCTGTGCCATATTTGTCCATGATTATCAATGGATCTATGACATTGCCCTTGGACTTGCTCATCTTCTGCCCCTGGGCATCACGTACCAAGGCGTGAAGATATACATAGTAAAAAGGCACATCGTGCATAAAATGGATTCCCATCATCATCATGCGGGCAACCCAGAAAAAGAGGATGTCAAAACTGGTTATAAGCACAGATGTTGGATAGAAGAATTCCAGCTCCTTGGTCTTTTCAGGCCATCCCAAGGTGGAAAAAGGCCAAAGTGCAGAGCTGAACCAGGTATCCAATACGTCTTGCTCCTGCTCAAGCTGTGTGGAACCGCATTTTGAACACTTTTCAGGCGCGGACCTGGCCACAGTCACCTCACCGCATGATGCGCAGTACCAGGCTGGAATCCGGTGCCCCCACCATATCTGCCTGGAAATGCACCAGTCGCGTATGTTGGTCATCCACTCTTCATAGGTCCTTATCCAATTTTCTGGAATAATCTTGGTCTTGCCTTGACGCACTGCTTCCAGTGCCGGCCTTGCCAAAGGCTCTATCTTTACAAACCACTGCTTTGAAAGGCGAGGTTCCACAACTGTTTTGCAGCGGTAACATTTTCCAATGGCCAGGCTGTGAGGCTCTATTTTTTCAAGCAGGCCTGTGGCTTCAAGGTCTTCTACCACCTTCTTGCGCGCCTCAAACCTGTCCATGCCTTCATACGGCCCCACATCGCCAATAAGCTTCGCATTTTCATCAAATATATTGATGGCCTTAAGATTATGGCGCCTTGCAATCTCAAAATCATTGAAATCATGGGCAGGAGTTACCTTGACTGCGCCTGTGCCAAATTCTGGATCTACAGCTTCATCTGCTATTACAGGTATGCGCCGGTTAACCAAAGGCAGCACAAGCTCTTTGCCGATCAGGCCCTTGTAGCGGGGATCATCTGGATGGACTGCTACAGCCACGTCCCCAAGCATGGTTTCAGGCCTGGTGGTGGCAACTGTTACATGCTTTATGCCTGTTTGTTCAGCAGCCTCTTTGGCAAGGGGATAGCGTATATACCAGATCTGCCCTTCCACTGGCTCATGTTCCACTTCTATGTCTGCAAGGGCAGTGTGGCATCTGGGGCACCAGTTGATGATGTAGTCGCCCCGGTAAATAAGGCCCTCTTCATAGAGCTTCACAAAGACCTCTACCACAGCCTTTGAGAGGCCTTCATCCATGGTGAAACGTTCCCTGGACCAGTCGCAGGAACAGCCAAGTCTTTTCAGCTGCTCTATAATCCTGCCGCCGCTTTCAGCCTTCCACTTCCAGACCCGTTCAATAAACTTCTCCCTGCCAAGGTCATGGCGGGTAAGCCCCTCTTCAGCCAGCTGGCGCTCCACCACGTTTTGCGTGGCAATGCCAGCATGATCCGTGCCTGGCACCCATAGGGTATTGTAGCCGTCCATGCGCTTATAGCGCACCAAGATGTCTTGAAGGGTGTTGTTAAGGGCATGGCCTATGTGGAGCACTCCAGTTACATTGGGAGGAGGAATTACCATGGAAAAACTTGGTTTATCAGGCTCCATGGTGGCTACGAAAAGCTGCCTATCCATCCACTCTTTATACCACTTGGACTCCACTTCAT
>JAMOVF010000049.1 GCA_027061625.1 Deltaproteobacteria bacterium | reverse complement strand
GCACGGGAAATCCTAAAAGAAAAACGTGCCGAGGCTAGAGCACTGCTTGACCCAATCCGCAAAGACCTTGACTGGCTGGACCAGCATATTGACCATAAAAATCGTTCTTTGCTTAATACCTATGCCCGTTTGCTGCTGCAATACAACAATCTTGAAAATGCCTATAGGCTGGAGGAGTTTGAGGACATCAGCAGAGGAGCCCCTGCCCTCAAAAAAGAGATAAGGCGTTTCAAGGCCACAATTTACAACAAGGCATCTGGTGCAAACACTTAAAGAAAAAAATAAATCCTTAAACATAACCAATGGGCTTATTATTGAAATAAAAGCTTCATCTAAATGGCTTAAGAACTTTGAAAAGGTCTTTTTGCCTGCATGCCTGGATATAGATTCAAAGCCCTATCTTCTTAAAACTGACCAACACCTCCAAGTCAAATTTTGTGAGCCACCTGTCAAATGGGACAAGATAATTACCTGTTTCCAGGGAGTGCTGCACCAATTGGAAAACAAATCCGCTTCAGAACCTTGTGATATTGAATTTGAAATACGGTCTGAAAAAGCAGACGAACAAGCTGATATGCTCCTTCAAGTAGGTGACGAACTGACCATCATTCCCTTTACAGAGAAGAAAAATCATATCCAGGAAGTAAAAAATGATAAAAATATAGTTATTGAATCTGGATGGGCCTTTGGTGCAGGAACTCATCCAACAACCAAATTTTGTTTGGAAGGCCTGCTCTTTCTGAAAGAACGGGGATTATTGAAAGACAAAAAGGTCCTGGACATTGGTACAGGCACTGCAATTTTGGCCATTGCTGCTGTTAAACTCGGTGCTTTCTCTGCAGTTGGAGTGGATATATCAAAAGAAGCCCTGCGTGTTGCCAGAAAAAATATCAAGCTGAATAACCTGGAAGACAAAATTAGGGTGGCAGCAAGCCTAAATGACATAAACAGTCTGGGGCCGTTTGATATTATTTCAGCTAATCTCATTCCCTCGGTAATAAACCCTATCATCACATCAATAGGCCATCTATGCCATAATGACACAATCTTCATATTAAGCGGCTTTAGTCCAAAACAGGCAAAAGATTTAATTACCAATCTAGGCAAAATGGGCATGGACAACGTGGTCCTGCAAAAGGAAGCCAATGGATGGTCCCTCCTCATAGTGACAAAGAAGTTCCCATGTGATAGTCTTATATGGTAAAGATTTCTTTGTCATTCGCCTCAACCCCAAAACAATAAAAAATTATCCACGCTGATGGGAGTACAATATGGATATCTCTTTGGTAGTAGTACCTGTCGATTTCTCAGATTGCGCGAGATCTGCCCTACGTTATGCACAGAAACTAGCCCCTGTTTGGGATGCCGAATTGGTTTTGGTGCACGTGGTGGACTCCAGAGTTGCCCATAGAATAGCAGAATATAACAAAGAACCTGTAGAAAAGGTCAGGGAACGCATGACCAATCAGGCAAGACAGAAATTCAGGAAATTTTTGAAGGAAGATGAAAATGGTAAATATGTAAAAGAAACCCTGGTTTCCTATGGCCCCCCATTCCAGGAAATTGCCATAAAGGCAAGAGAGCTTGAAGCAGACATATTATTGATGGGAGGTTACGGAAGCCAGGGTAGTGGCCAAATAGATGAAATATTTTTTGGCAGCACCGTAGAAAAAGTGGTTAGGCTGCTGCCATGCCCTGTTTTTTGTGTGCCCATTGGATGGGATGAAATGGTTTAATAAGGCCGGATCACACAAAAATCTCCAATATTTCATAGGCCCGGGTGCCGGCAGGAGTCTGGATTTCTACTTCATCATTCTCATATTTTCCAATCAATGCCCTGCCTAAAGGAGAAGTTACTGAAATGCGCCCTTCTTTCACATCTGATTCATCAGGCCCAACCAGCCTATATACCACCTGCTCTCCTGTATCAATATTTTCTAGCTTGACACGCACACCAAAGACGACTTTGTCTGATTTTTGTGTTGAACAATCTATGACTTCTGCACTAGCCAACTTTGACTTGAGATATTGAATCCTTGCTTCCACATGGCCTTGACGCTCCTTGGCTGCATGGTATTCAGCATTTTCTGAGAGATCGCCATGGGCCCTAGCCTCTTCAATGGCTTTAATAACCTTATATCTTTCTACCTTTTCAAGGTTTTCCAATTCCTTTTTAAGGCGTTCATACCCTTCTTTTGTTATTGGTGTCCTTTCCATGTCTTGTTGATACCTCCACTAGCCAACAAACCTATTTTGATATAGCTGCGATCATGCTAAAGTTCACATTTTGGCATGAAAACAGCTTTACTGCAACCAATTAACGTTTTGCAGAACTATAAAAATAAACCCAACTGTCTATTTTAGGAGATTTCTTAATTCTTCAAAAAGTTCCTTGGCCTTTGCAGACAGCTTTTTAGGAATTTCGACCTGCACCTCCACAAAGGCATCCCCCCGGCGTCCAGAGGCGTCTTCTATGCCTTTTCCCCTGAGACGGAGTTTCTGCCCGCACTGGGTTCCAGGTGGAACCTTTACCTTTACCCTGCCCTCAAGAGTAGGTACTTCTATCGTCCCTCCCAACACGGCATCTACTAAAGGCACAGTTGCTTTAATATAAAGATCCCTGCCTTTACGCCTAAAGATTGGATCTGGACGCACAATCAACTCTATATAGAGATCACCAGGAGGTCCTCCATTTATGCCAGGGCCTCCTTTACCCTTGAGCCTGATAGTGGTTCCAGTATCAGCCCCCTTTGGGATCTTTACCCTGAGCTTTTCCATGGAATGGAATGTGCCGCTTCCACCGCATTGTGAGCATAGCTGAACACCACTAGTAGCTCCGCTCCCGCCACAATGAGGACATGTTTCCAGTACTTGTTTTCCACCTTTTCTGACAAATTGCTTGCCTTCCCCTTTGCAAATAGGACACTGGGCGGCTTTACCGCTGGTATCTATGCCCTGGCCCATACAAGACGGACATATACCCTCTTTGGGAATAGATATTTCCACCTCCCTGCCTAGAGCCGCAT
>JAMOVF010000048.1 GCA_027061625.1 Deltaproteobacteria bacterium | reverse complement strand
CAGCCCGGCTGGAAAAGGCAGGTTAATAGTCAGCAGGCTGGTATAGCCCAATCGGTTACAGCTCTGCCGCTCGAAGACCTCAGTGCTGAGGAGAGCGAAGCACTAATAAAAATGCGCGAAGAAGAAAAGCTTGCACGGGATGTCTATAAAGTCCTTTACGATGTATGGGGGCTTCAAGTTTTTGCCAATATCTCAAAGAGCGAACAACGCCATATGGATGCTGTGAAGGCCCTGCTGGACAAATATAACCTTCCTGACCCAGCAGCAGATGATACAGTGGGTGTTTTCAGCAGCCCTGAGATGCAGAAACTCTACAATGATCTTGTTTCCAAGGGCAGAAACTCTGCGGTGGATGCCCTGCTGGTAGGCGCTACCATAGAGGACTTGGATATATTTGATCTAAAAGAGTGTTTGAGCAAGACTGACAACCAGGATATATCCACAGTTTTTCAAAATCTTATGAAGGGCTCCAGGAATCATATGAGGGCCTTTTCAAGGATGCTCAATTTATTTGGCAAGACCTATACAGCCCAGTATCTGCCCCAGGATGAAGTGGATGCCATAATCAATTCACCCAGGGAAAGAGGGCCGGTAAACAAGGATGGTGTGCCTGTATCGAGATCCAGAGGAAGGGGTTTCAGAGGCAACTGGTAAATACTTCTATCTCCACGCTTAGAAACGGAGGAGGAAAGCCATGAAAACGATGTTAAAGCTAACTTTCTTAGCCTTTGTATTGTCGCTATTTTACGCGGGCCCCTCTTTTGCCGGCACAGTATGGTCTGTTACCATTGGAAATTACCCAAGATACAGGCCTGTGAAAAAGACCGTGGTTTATGTGTCTCAGCCCAATTATGTTGTTATTAACAATTGCAGGCCCAGAGAAGTTCGACGCTTTACGAGACGCAGAATAATATACAGGCCTGCAGTGGTAATAACGCCTCCAAACTATATCGAATATGATATACATATTAGAGGCGGAGGTTTTTATACTTGGTAGCTAGCCTATGGGCACTTCCCACCTAATCCCCTGAATAGCCTTACAGGTGTTCAGGGGATTTTAATATAAATATTTCCCAGCCCTTCCAAAATCATTGCCAACTTTCCCGCAGCCAATTAAAAACAGAAGAATAATTTTTTAAATTATCAAGCAGCACAAAGAGGAGCAAAAATGAAGTCCAAGGAATGGTCAAGGTTGCGGGAACTCATTGCTAAGCTCTCATATAAGGAGGGAACATTCACTCTCACTTCTGGAAAAAAGAGTGACTTCTATATTGACTGCAAACAAACAACCCTTTCAGCTGAAGGGGCATATTTGTGCGGCAAGCTCATGTTTGAGAGCATTATATCTTCTGGTGTCCAGTGCAAAGGCGTTGGAGGCATGACCTTAGGGGCTGACCCTTTGGTTACAGCAGTCTCCATTGTAAGCTTCCTGGAAAAGTCACCTATCCCTGCCTTCATAATAAGAAAGGAACGCAAGGGGCACGGCACTGGCTCATGGATTGAGGGCAAGGCCAATATCCCTGAAGGCAGCACAGTGGCATTATTGGAAGATGTGGTCACCACTGGAGGCACTCTGATAAAGGCGATTGAACGCACTGAAGAAGAGGGATATAAGGTAGGCTGCATAGTAGCACTTGTTGACAGGCTAGAAGGAGGCAGGGAAGCCTTAAAAGAGCGAGGCTATGATCTCATTTCCCTTTTTACCAGAGAGGATTTTGTAAAATGAGTTATATCCCTTTGCCTGTAGTGACTCCAGTCCAGATGCAGGCGTTGGATAGCGCTGCCATTGAAGAATATGGCATTGCAGGCCTTATTTTAATGGAAAATGCTGGGCGCGGATGTGCTGAGTTCATCATGTCTGAATATGGTGACCAATGCGCCAAGGGCGTTGCCCTTTTGTGCGGGCCTGGAAACAATGGAGGTGATGGATTTGTTATAGCCCGCCATCTTTTTCAACATGAAATAAAGGCGCATATCTTTTCCTTGGCCCCAGTGGAAAAATTCAAAGGCGATGCCTTAGTCAATTACAAGATAGCAAAAAATCTAAACATCCCATTTTCTGAAATCTTATCTGAGGCTGATGCCGATCCTTTAAAGGAGGCCCTTAAAAAAGGCTTTGGCTTGATTGTGGATGCAATTTTTGGGACTGGCCTGTCACGGGAGGTTTCTGGAAGGTTTGCCCGGGCCATTGATGCAGCAAACAGCTCCTGCCTGCCAATAGTAGCCATTGACATACCCTCCGGCCTTTCCGGCCTGACAGGGCAAGTTTTAGGCACTGCCATAAAGGCTGCGGCAACATGCACCATGGCGCTTCCTAAAACCGGGCTTGTTACCAGCCCAGGCTTTGAATACACAGGCAGGCTGCATGTGGTGGAAATAGGCATTCCAAGGCAGGCAGTCCGCGAGGCTGACATATCTTCTTTTTTGATCACTAAGGAATATGCTTCTTCCATTCTGCCGGAAAGACCGCCATCTGGCCATAAAGGCACCTTTGGCCATCTTCTTATAATCTCCGGTTCAAGGGGAAAGACAGGGGCAGCAGCACTTTGTGCCATAGGGGCTTTGAGGGCTGGTGCCGGGCTTGCTACTGTTGCCATACCAGAAAACTCCCAGCCTGTGCTTGCAGAAAAATTGACCGAGGCCATGACTCTGCCCATTCCAGAGAACGAACAAGGTTCACTGTCGCAAAGGGCAATCCACCTGATTTTTGAGCAAATGGCCAGGAAAAATGCGGTTGCTATCGGTCCTGGAGCCGGTTTGGATGAAGAAGCACAGGAGGCCTTGAGAAAAATTGTGCTGGAAGTTGAGGTGCCGGTTGTTGCAGATGCAGATGCCTTAACGGCCTTGGCAAAAGATCCAGCTGTGCTGCAAAATGCAAAGGCTCCAGTGGTCCTTACGCCCCATCCTGGAGAAATGGCCAGGCTGCTTCACTGTTCAACAAAGGAAGTTCAGGCAGACAGGATCAAGGCAGCATGCAGTTTGGCATCTGGCACAGGAGCCGTTGTCCTTTTAAAAGGCGCCCGTACAG
>JAMOVF010000047.1 GCA_027061625.1 Deltaproteobacteria bacterium | reverse complement strand
AGGTGTCTTTTGATATCTCCTTAGCTATAAATTGAACTACTTCAGGGGTTGAGGCAAGGCCTCCAGGCAGCACCAGGTGACGTACCAGCAGTCCTCGGGTGGCAATGCCATTGTCATCTATGACTAAATCCCCAACCTGACGGTGCATCTCTTTCAAGGCCCTTCTGGCAGCGCCTGGATAATCCTTTACTTTGGAAAGCTTTTTGCCGATTTGAGGGTCCCAATATTTGAAATCGGGCATATATATGTCCACAATTCCATCAAGCAATTTTAAGGTTTCCACAGAATCATACCCAGAAGTGTTATAGACAATAGGGATTTTCAGCCCTTCAGGGGCAGCTATAGCCAAGGCCTTCAGGAAAAAAGGCACTACATGGGAAGGTGTAACAAGATTTATATTGTGACAACCCTGTTCCTGTAGCTCAAAAAAGAAAAAGGCTAGTATCTCAGGCGTTACTGGATTTCCAACCCCTTCGTGGCTTATATCATAGTTTTGGCAATAGACGCAGCGCATATTGCACCCTGAAAAAAAGATGGTGCCTGAGCCATTTCTGCCTACAAGAGGCCTCTCTTCCCCAAAATGGGCACCGTAACTTGCCACCAAGGCCTGATTTCCTATTTTGCAAAATCCTTTTTCTCCCTTCAAGCGGTTAACGCCGCACTCATGGGGACATAAAGCGCATGATTCCAATGCATTAAAGGCCTTCTCTGCACGGTGAGCCAGTTCGCCTGATTCAATCAAATTTCTGTATGAGGGATATTCTTTATCCATTGCTTTACTTGGTTATTAATGCTGAACGCCCCAGAAGATTCATTCTGTAAGTTTCCAAAATCGCCATGCAAAGTGCCAATAATATTGGACCAAGTACCAGTCCTAGAAGGCCGAAGACATTCAATCCTCCAATTATGCTAAGCAGCAGAAAAAGGCTGTGCAACTGGGTCTTGCCGCTTATGAAAATAGGGCGTAGAAAATAGTCAATTTGACTGATCACCACCACGCTGTACATCAATAGGATGGCGCCCTTTAGATAGTCACCAGTAGCAAAAAGGAATATGGTTGCCGGCAGCCAAACTGCGGCTGTACCAATCATGGGCACAAAAGTGGCTAGCCCTATCAATGTTCCCCAAAAGATAGGGGCCGTAAAGTCGAGTATCCAAAGGATAAAAATACCCGCTCCTGCCTGGATGAATGCGGTTAGAAAGTTGCCATATAGAGTAGCTGAAAGCACGTCATGAGTAAGGCTGGTAAACCTTTCAACATCTTGCCTGGGAAGGGGAAGGAGGTCTTTAAAGGTTTCCAGCATATGTTGTCCATCTCTGAATAGATAATAGAGAATAACTAACATTATAGCGGCCTTAAAGACTATATTAGCAAGGTTTTTGAATATGACCGTAGCCTTTTTCAGTACAAATTCTCCAATTTTTTTTGAAAAATCTATGATGGATTCTTTTATTTTTTGTTCATGGGTATCCATTAATTTCAAACCACGGGTAACACCTTTGTGAAGACGCGGATATTTGCTTTTATCCGGAATTACCCAAAATTCCCCGGACTGCACCTTTTCCTGCACCTGTTCATACACCCTTACCACCTCCCCGGTAAGGCTGCCGAGCAGGGTAAAGACAGGAACAATGATAAAAAGCATTATGAGTATGCACATGATGAGTGCGGCCAGATTGCCTGAGCCACGGCATACCTTCTTTATCCGTTTAAAGACCGGATAGAAAAAGAGAGCAAGGATTATGGCCCAGGTTATGGGTTCAAAAAAGGGCACAAAAAGGCTTAACCCTGCAAGGAGTATGACGCCGGCAATCCCGGCAGTCACCAGGGAGACCACCACCTTTTTTATATCTGCCGCCTGATTTGGCGACAATGGCGAACCATTATTTTGATTCTTCACAAATCTTTTTCAATCCCTTGGGAAGTTCATCTGCGGGAAGCCCCAGTTCCTTCCAGAACTGGACAACTTCCTCATAGGAGCAATTTATAGAGCTGTTTCTTGCTCCTGATCCAACTTCTTCCACCTCATTATATAAAAATTTAGAAAGTGCCTCGGCTGCCTCTTTCCTCGCTAAAGAGATATCCAGCCCCTCTTTTTGGGCAAAGCGCTTCAGGCGCTGCCAATTCACATATGACCTCGCCACACCGCGGTATATAGATTTGTCTCTGTTCCTGGGGTTGAGATCCCTGAGCATGATTTTTTTGTAGCGCTCAAAAACAGCTTCCTTTAGCGGCGTTAAATCGATCTCTTTAAGATTCAGTTTTGGGCCGTCTTCGTCTTCGCTCAAGTAGAGAAGGGAGCTGTGATAGGCAATTTCAGGAATTTCCCCAGAGTGGAGTATCAAAAGCCTCTCTTCAGCCAGTATCTCCTCTAAGTCCAACATATCACCTCATTACCAATTAATCGGCTCCTGCCACGCACGTTTAAGCAGGCTTATGTCTTCATATATCACCTTTCTGCCATCATAGGTGATGGTTAGTGATTGATCCCTGGTAGTTTCGCCCACCAAGGCGGCTGCTGTTCCGGTCATTGTTTCTTCAAATTCTTTCTTTTTGCTTTCAGGAACCGTGACCACAAACCTGGATTGGGATTCGCTGAAAAGCAAATAATCAGCCCTGTTTACTGAATCGGCAGGAACAAGGCCTAAATCAATTTCCATGCCTAGGTTGCCAGAAAAGGCAGTTTCAGCCAGGGCAACCCCAAGACCGCCATCTGAACAGTCATGGCAGGAGGCAACCAGCCCCTTTTTTATTGCATTGTGCAAGGCTACATAACGGTTCCATGCTTCCTCCATTCGTACTTTGGGCACTTTGTTGCCCACAAAGCCTTTACTGGCAAAATATTCCGATCCCCCAAGCTCTTCATAGGTAGTGCCTACCACATAGACGAGATGGCCTGCTGCCTTTGCATCCATGGTTACTGCCTTCCGTACGTCATCCATGCGGCCTATCAAGGAAAAGAGCAGCGTGGGAGGAATGGATATCTTCACTCCGCCGATATTTGCGTCATTCTTCATGCTGTCTTTGCCTGAGATGCAGGGGACGCCGTATG
>JAMOVF010000046.1 GCA_027061625.1 Deltaproteobacteria bacterium | reverse complement strand
CTTTGTTTTTTTGAGTTGAGGCAGATTGAACTTATCAAAAAGTATCTGAGACAATTGTTTTGGCGAATTGATATTAAATTCATGGCCCACATAATTAAATATCTCTTTTTTGATCTCTTCAATTCTATGGGAAAATTCCTGTTCCAGGGTCTTTAGCCCTTTTTTGTCAATCAGCACCCCCTTTTTTTCCATTTTTACCAGAACCGTTATCAAGGGGACCTCAATCTTTTTAAAAAGCTCCCACAAATGTGCATTTTCCAAACGTTCCCATAAAATGTCTTTAACCAGGGCAGTTACATGCACATCTTCGCATGAATAATCCTTGGCAAGCTCCAAGGGCACATATGCAAAGTTTTTCTCTTTTTTCTGATTGGCTGTTACCTCTTTGAAGGAGATCATGTCGTGGCCAAGGACTTCGGAAGCTATTTCTGAAAGATTATGCTGGTGTTTTGATGGGTTAAGAAGGTATGAGGCAATCATGGTGTCGCCTTCAATACCTGCCACTTTAAACCCATGATTGGAGAGGACAATCATGTCATATTTTATATTTTGCCCAATTTTTTTTATGGATGGATCAGCTAGCAAAGGTCCTAACACCCTTTTAAGGGCATCAATATCAAGCTGCTTTTCATTGGTCTCATGGGCAATAGGAATGTAGAATGCTTGAGGTGGAGAAATACATATGGAAATGCCAACCAGTTTGGCATACATAGGAAATTCGCTGGTGGTCTCTGTATCAATTACCATTTCCCCCTTTTTTTTTATTTGCTTGGCGAGTTCTGTTAAGGCATCCTCACTATTTATCAATTCATAGTCATCGAAATTGATAACCTTTTCAGGAGAGAGTTCTTTTAGGAAAGAGGTAAATTCCAGTTCTTTGAAAAGCTCTCTCAGCCTTTTGATATTCATTGGCTGTCTTCTAAGGTCATCCAGTTTTACTTCAATGGGCACATGATCATTTAACATTATCAACTTTTTCCAGAGGAGAATTCTATCTCTGTTCTCCTGCAGGCGTTGGCGCATCTTTGTCTTTGGCATATTGTCAATGTTGTTTAGCAAGTTTTCCAAAGAGCCATACTCTCTGATCAGTTTGAGTGCTGTCTTTGGGCCGATGCCTGGAACCCCTGGAATATTGTCAGCAGTATCTCCGGCCAATGCCATTACATCGAGCAACTTGGCTGGTTCTATGCCAAAATCGTTCTTGAATTGAGCAAGGTCTATATATTTATCTTTCATTGGGTCCCAAATGGAGACCCTTGGGCTTAATAGTTGGGAGAGGTCTTTATCCCCTGTTACAATCAAAATATCCACATCAGGAAGCTTTTTAACAATGGTGGCAATGAGATCGTCTGCTTCATACCCCTCCATTTCCATCTGGGGCAGCCCCAAAGCGTCAACTACTTTTCTGATGTATGGTATTTGGACAGAGAGGTCGTCAGGCATAGGGGGCCTGTTAGCCTTATATTCTTCATAAATTTTATGTCTGAAGGTAGGCCCTTTGGCATCCCAAAGCATGCTTATAAACTTGGGATCCTTTTCCCTCAAGACCTTGAGCAACATATTTGTCACACCATATATGGCCTTGGTTGGGAAGCCTGTGTGGGTGGTTAGCTGCTGTCGTATGGCAAAATAGGCCCGATAGATATAGGAGCTTCCATCTATCAGATATAAGAGATCTGGCTTGTTATTTTCCTTTTGTTCCAAAAATGCCTCCATTGCTGTTTGACTTTAATGTCACTTTTAACTATCCTGGCGGGCTGGAAAAGTAAAGGGGAGGCATTTGAATGGCTTCAGTAATAGTAGTTGGTACTCAATGGGGAGACGAAGGCAAGGGAAAGATTGTGGATCTCCTCACACAATATGCTGATTTGGTAGTACGTTTTCAAGGTGGCAATAATGCAGGTCACACCCTCGTGGTGGATGGAGAAAAGTTTGTATTTCACCTAATTCCTTCAGGTATTCTTTATGAAGATAAATTGTGCCTTATAGGCAATGGAGTGGTGCTTGACCCTGCCATACTCATTGATGAGCTTGAGCATCTTGCGTCCAGGGGGCGCAAGGTTTCTCCCAACCAGCTCAAAATAAGCTTTAATACGCATCTTATTATGCCCTACCATAAGGCCTTGGATCATGCCAGTGAGGCTGCCAAGTCTGAAGGCAAGAAAATTGGTACAACTGGCAGGGGAATTGGCCCTTGTTACAGAGATAAAGTGGGCAGGAACGGCATAAAGGTGGCGGATCTGTTTGATCAGGAACTCTTCAAGGAAAAATTGAGTGAAAATGTGAAGGAGAAGAACTTTCTGCTCACCAACTTGTTAGGTGTTGAACCCCTTGATGAGGCTGAAATTTATGATCAGTTTCAGGTATATGCAGAGGCCCTTGAGCCTTATGCAGGCAATGTTTCTGTAATGATTGATGAGGCCCAAAAAGCAGGCAAGAATGTTTTGTTTGAAGGGGCCCAGGGTACACAACTTGATATTGATCATGGCACATATCCCTTTGTGACCTCATCTAATACCGTTGCAGGTGGTGCTTGCTGCGGTGCTGGAATAGGTCCAAGTAAAATCGATTATGTTATAGGAATATGCAAGGCATACACCACCAGGGTTGGTGCAGGGCCCTTTCCCACAGAGCTTTCTGATGCCACAGGGGATCATCTTCAGCAAAAGGGCGGCGAGTTTGGTGCCACTACTGGCAGAAAGCGCCGTTGCGGCTGGCTGGACGGTGTGGTGCTAAGAGATGCAGTGAGAATAAACGGCCTTGATGGTTTGGTAATTACCAAACTGGATGTTATGAGCGGCCTTGATCCGGTAAAAATTTGCACCAGCTATGAAGTAGATGGCAGCATTTTTGAGACTATGCCTGCCAATATAAGGCAGGTGGAAGCTGTTAAGCCAATTTATGAGGAAGTATCAGGCTGGGAAGAGGATATTTCTACTTGCAGCTCTTTTGAGGAACTCCCAAAGGCCGCACAGGATTATGTAAAGGCCATAGAGGATTTTGCCCAGGTGCCCTTGGCAATATTGTCAGTAGGCCCAGGGAGGGAGCAAACCATATTATTGAAAAATCCTTTTAAATAAAAATATTATTTGCAAAGTAGATATTTTGAAGGGCAAGTGGTAACAATGGAATAAGTCTGATTATAAGGCTTAATTAATCATATTTACTTAATGAGTAATAGTTTGTCCACAGCCCGGTTTTCCAGCAAATATACCCCCGTCTTTAATGAGTTTTTGTTCAAGGCAGGTATATCTGTATTAGTTTCTACCTATCAAGCTGGCAGATTAATACTCCTTAGGCCAGGCCCAACTTTGAATACCCATTTTGTGGCCATAGAAAAACCAATGGGCATGGCCCTCTATGGCTCAAGGCTTTCTGTAGGGAGTGGAAGTCAAATTTGGGACTATTTCAATATGCCTGCAGTGGCTGATAAGGTTGGTTCTAACAGCAATCATGATGCCTGTTTTATACCCCGAAGATTGCACATAACTGGCGATATAGACATACATGAGATGGCCTTTGATAGGCATGGCGAGCTATGGTTTGTAAATACCCGTATGTCTTGCCTTTGCACCTTAGAGCTTAAATATAGTGTTGTGCCAAAGTGGAGGCCGCCTTTTATCTCAGCCTATGATCTTAGTGATAGATGTCATCTAAATGGCATTGCCATGCGCAATGGAAAGCCAGCTTATGCTACAGCATTGGGTGAAACAGATACACCCGGGGGGTGGCGGGAACGCAAAGCCAATGGTGGCATTTTAATGGAAATTGATACAGGGAGAATAATATGTAGAGGTTTGTCTATGCCACATTCTCCACGGTGGCACAATGATAAGCTCTATGTCTTAGAATCTGGAGCTGGCAGGATTATTACAGTAAATCCAGAAGATGGCTCCACAGAAGTTGTGGCAGAAGTTCCTGGATTTTGTAGAGGTATATCCTTTGTTGGGCCATATGCCTTAGTTGGGCTGTCACAGGTAAGAGAGACAGCAGTTTTTGCTGGCTTGCCTTTAACTAGACGTTTTGCAGAAAGATTTTGTGGTATATGGCTTATAGATTTGAGGAATGGAGCAATTCTAGGCTGGCTTCAATTTAATGCTGCTGTACAAGAAATTTTTGCTGTGGAAGTATTGCCTTATAGAAATCCTGCTATTTTGGACCACTCAGATCCCTTGGTAAGGTCCTCTTATTCTTTGCCTGATGAGGCCCTGAAGGATATAGAAGAGCAAGATCCCATTGAGTATCGTATTAGTGCAGCAGCAGTTTTGCGCCGCGAAGGCAAGCTTGAAGAGGCTGCTCAACAATTAAAAATGTTATTGGAACAGGCCCCGGGAAATTCAACAGCTGCCTATCTTCTTGGAGATACACTGGTCGGCTTGGGCAGGTGGAAAGAGGCTGTTAAACCCTTGGAGCTGGTTGTTGATCAGGATAAAGAAAATGCTAATGCCTGTTTGCTCCTTGGCAATTCTTTTTTGGAAATGGGTAGATATGAAAAGGCCTTAAAATTATATGAAAAGGCCCTATCCATAGATAAAGGCTATGCAGATGCACATTGTGCTAAAGGAATGCTTTTATTGCGCTTGGGTAGATTTAAAGAGGGCTGGGAAGAGTATAAATGGCGGAGAAAAAAAGTTGATTTCCTGCCGTTTCATTCTTTAAAGCCTGAATGGAATGGCGGGCAAATTGGTGATAAAAAGTTGTTGCTCCATTTAGAGAGCAGCATTAGGGATGCCTTGGCCCTGGCAAGATTCTTTCCAGCCATAGCGCAATACTGCAAGCATTTGATAATAGCAGCACCTGAACCCTTGCGTCTGTTAATGGAAGAAATACCTGGGGTTTCATGGGCACAGTTACCTTCTAATATCCAAGAACATGAATTTGATCTTTATCTCCCTCTCCTTAAACTGCCTCTATTAGATAATCTCAGGAAAGCTATTTCAAGTATAGGAGAAAACAGAGAAAATATTCCTTATTTGAAGGTTCCTCAAGGAGTAGCTGTATCTACTATTGAGTCACAAAAGGCATTAAAAGTAGGTGTTTTTTGGTCTAATGAAGCTATTCAATCCATATCACTTAAATTAAAACATTTTAAATCGATAGCAGATGTAGATGGAATAAAACTATTTGGGCTTCAGGCCCCTGCAGGCCCAGACGATGAGAAAATAGCTGAAGAATGTGGTTTGGAAAGGTTGGATCATCAAATTGCAACCTTTGCACACATGGCAGCCCTTATTAATCAACTTGACCTGTTAATAACGGTAGATTCTCCAGCAGCACACATTGCAGGAGGCCTAGGTGTGCCGGTCTGGGTGCTTCTTAGGGGTAATGCTCATTGGTGTTGGCCTATCCAAGGTTCGAAAAGCCCATGGTATCCTACTGCACGTATCTTTCAAATGGTCAATGCTGATTCTCCGAAAGCCATTATGAACGATGTGAAAAAAGAGCTGATGACACTACTATCCAAAAAGAAATCATCCATGGCAAACCCTAAATAACAAGGAAAGTTTTGCCGCTTTTAAGTTTAATGATATTTGTTGATAAATTAAAAGAGAAAAAGGTGCTGTTTTTGGATGATTGGAAGGGGCTCACAGTTGCCAGAAAGGTTGTGCAATGCACTTTTACTTTGTACTCAATTTATATTGGATACAAGTTTTACCATTTCTACCTTTGGGCCACTGGGCAGTCACAGATTTATGTTCCGAGGCCTCCTTCTGTTGAGGCCTTTTTGCCCATAAGCGCCCTTGTTGGGCTTAAACAATTCATTTTTACTGGCATATATGACTTTGTTCATCCAGCCGGCCTTACTATTCTTCTGGCTGCATTGGCTATTTCACTCCTTTTCCGCAGGGGATTTTGCGGCTGGATTTGTCCAATAGGTCTTTTGTCTGAAATATTGGATTGGGTTGGAAGAAAGATTGGCCTGGGTTTTAAATTTATTGGCTTATATGTCTATCCCCTATATTCCATCAAATATCTGCTGCTTGGATTCTTTATCTACATGATTTTCTGGAAAATGGACATTGGGCAGACAATGGCCTTTTTAAAGAGCCCTTATAACCTGGTTGTGGATGGCAAAATGCTCCTCTTTTTTCTTGAGCCAGGAAGAATATCGCTCTTAGTCTTAACGGGGCTTATTGTTTTGTCTCTGATTGTTAGAAACTTTTGGTGCCGTTTTGCATGCCCTTATGGAGCACTTTTGGGAATCATAGCATTTCTTAGCCCGCTCTATATGCGCAGGGATGATAAAAAGTGCGCCCATTGCAAAAGATGCAGCGAGGTATGCCCAGGGGGCATAGATGTGAGCAGCAGGTCTAGTGTGAGGGTGGCTGAATGCATTGGATGCATGGAATGTGCAGGGGTATGTCCTGAAAAAGAGTGCCTTGAGCCTGTAATAGCAGGCAGAATATCTTTAAATCCCTACATTGTAGGCCTTGGCGTAGTCCTGCTTTTTCTAGGAGCCTGGCTGGCAGCTTTTTTAACAGGCCATTGGGACAATCATGTGCCTGCTTATATGTGGAGAAGATTTTATATGCTCTTTATGGGCCGCTGAGCTCTTCTGGGCTGCGCCTCATAACCAGGTTCCTGGCAATCTTTCCATAATTAGAAGGCTCACTTTCACTATTGTCACTGGAAAAAAGCGTCAATTCTGTATCTATTTGGTAAGGGGTCCTTTTGCTATGCGCACTCCATAAGGGGTATTTTACTCCTGCCAGTTTATGTATCAGATAACCTTGTGAGCATAGCAGCAACAGGGCAGCCATCATCACAGGAAGGTCATACCAGTGGGAAAACATTCCCATAGCGCCCACCAGTGCTGTAGAAGCTGCTGGTGGATGGAGCAGGTCAAAGAGGACCATAATTAAGCCAGAAATGCCAAGGGCAATGGTCATGGCGCTTATGAGGGCGAACCCAGGCGGATCTAAAGCAATTTTGCCATCTAAAGCGGCCTTAATTATCTCAAAACAAAAGAGCCCGACAGCAGCTGACATCAGATGGCTTAGGAGGGCATTCCTGGGACTGGCCATTTCTGATTGAGGCGCATAAAAGATCAGCATAGCTGTCGGGCCCAAACCTGGAAAAATCAAGGCCCATGAGGTGATGCTGGAAGCCACACCCACGGTAATCATGCAGAGCGTTGTGCCGATGAGTACATAAAGGGCTGCCACCTTTTTTAAATCCATTTTGGTGGCGGCATACCAGAATCTGGCTCTTGAGGCCTTGCTTGCGTGCCATAGCAATGAATCAAATATTTTTTTGAGGTTTTTAGTTTCTCTCATGTTTTTTTTGACTTTCTGTTTGTGAATTTCATCGGCATAAAAGGGAAAAGAGATGATTTTGAAAAAGATTAAAGAATATGCAGCTCTGACATCTGGAGATTTTAATAAGATTTTCAAGGGGCTGGATGTGCCTCCTTTGCCCAATGCAGCAGTGCATCTCCTTGAGCTCATTAAGGGAGGAGAGGCAACGCTCCATGAGATAGGCCTGGTTATTGAAAGCGATTCAGGCCTGGCTGTGCAGGTGCTGCGGGTGGTAAATTCTGCAATGTTTGGGCTTCCCAGCCAGGTAAGCAGCATAAAAAAGGCTGTATCCATACTTGGCCTTAAGACCATTGAAAAGATTGTTTTGGCAAATGCTGTAATTGAAGCAGTAAAAGACCCCCAAAATAGGGATCTTGATCAAGAGGCCTTCTGGTCTGATTCCCTTTTCCGGGCCTTGGCCGCCCGGGAAATTGCTGCAATTAAAGGAATGGAGGCAGATGAGGCCTTTATTGGCGGGCTCCTTCAGGATATAGCGATTCCAGTATTGCTCAAAGATTGGTGGAAGTCATATGGCAAGGTCTTTTCCAAGGCGGCAGCTCAGGGTAGGCGTCTCAGCAGTGTGGAGCGGGAGATGCTTTCATGGGATCATGCCCAGGCAGCTGCGTGGATTGCTTCCCAATGGCAATTGCCGGATATATTAGTTTGTTGCGTAGGGATGCATGTGTTTGATGTTGATGCCTTAAAAAAACTAGAGCTTCATGATGGCGCACCTGCAGCTGTGGCGCTTTCGGCCTTGATACCTTCTTCCCTTAGCTGTGAACCAGATTTTGTTCCTTTCAGCCGAGAAGGTACAAAGCTGGGCCTTAGCAAGGCTGATTTGGCAGTGGTCCTTGAAAAGAGCAGGGAGATGTTCCAGGAAACAGCAGGGGCCTTTGGCATTAAAACGAGAGTTGGGGAATGTTTTCCACGCCCTCCAAAGGAGAATTATCTTGATTGGCAGGATGAGGCCTGTGCTAATGGTTGATAAATTTGCAGTATCAGGATCAAGGCATGAAATCGCCATGGCTTAAAACTGCCGTTGGAGTTGTTGCGTGGGTGATTTTTATTTCCGTTGCCCACTATTTCTTGAATTGCCGGGATGAGCATATAGATTGTGTAAAAATCGGCTATATGCCGGTTATTTCGAATCTTTCTGTGCCGATAATGGCAGAGGCAGCCGCTCAAAATGGTAAGGTGAGCATAAATGCAATAAGGTTTTCATCCTTTGCAGACATGGCAGACGCCTTGAGAAATGAGCAGCTTGATATAGCCTTTATTATTGCCCCCCTTGCCATTGCCTTAAGGCAGCAAGGTGTTGGGATAAAGTTGTGCTATGTGGGTAACAGGCATGAATCCACCTTGGTGGCAAGGGCAGGCATACAGACTTTTGCTGATTTGGCTGGTGGTACAGTGGCCGTTCCTCTGCGTTTTTCCGGCCACTACATCCTCTTGAGGGAGTTGGCTCACCGTTTTGGAATTGGCGATTCGCTCCATCTTGTAGAGATGAATCCTCCAGATATGGCCTCAGCCTTGGTTGCCGGCGGATTAGATGCCTATTTTGTGGGAGAGCCATTTGCAGCTCAAGGCCTAGCAGCTGGCAATGCAAAAACATTATTCCGGGTGGAAGAATTTTGGCCAGGCTTTATATGCAATGTAATGGTAATCAGTACCAACTATCTGGAAAAAAACAGCAAAGATGCCCGTCTTTTAATTGAGGCTGCTGCAAGGGCTGGGCTGTGGGCCAGGGATCATTTAGAAGAGGCTGCATCCATTGCCTCAAAGTGGTGGGGGCAACCTAAAAAGATCGTACTAAATGCTCTAACTAAACCAAAGGGCAGGGTGGTGTTTGACAGATTTGTGCCTAGTAAAAGTGAATTCAAGGAGTTGGCACAGCGTATGGTAAAGCAGGGGCTGATCTCAGATGCAGATATAAGCGGTCTTATAGACCCTGCATTTTGTCCAAAAACAAAAGCTATAACTATAAAAACTCTCCAAGAGGTCTTTCCTGGCCAATCTTAAGGATCCTGCTCAGTTTCATCTCTTCATCAGAAAGGCTTAACAATGTTTTTATAAATTCTGTGGGTTTGATCTGGGCGGTATCCTTATGTTTTAGCGAAAGAGCCAACAAGAATTGGGATTTTTCCAGGGCTTCCCGGGCAGGCTTCCATCTGTTTCTTATTTCTTGGTCTATATCTTCAGGGTTAACCAATTGGACATCACAGAACATTTCTTTGGCATTTAAAGACAATGTCTTGCCTTTTCTTGTTATTTCTACCATCCATTCAGGGGAATCTTGGAATATGTTCAGGGCTTCAGCCATTTTTTCATTATTTCCACGCCAGGGCAGAATCAGATAGTGAGTAACCGCGGCCTCTTTTATGGCCTTTTTGCCAGCTGCAACTGCGGCCTCTTCAATGTAAAGACCTTCAGGTATTGTCTGGTTCAATGAGTCTGCCAATTCTTGTATATCAACAGGCTCTGTCACCATGATGGCTGCCTGTTCTGCCAGGCTTTCAGTTCCCAAAGGGATTGGTTGGCCAAAGGAGACCTTGGGCATGGGATGAAAGCCCTGGGAATAGGCAACTGGGATGCGTGCCCTCCTTATGGCTCGGTGAAAGGTATGCAATGTGTCTAAGTGACCAAGAAATCTTGCAGCTCCGAGTTTGGAATAGGTTAGCAAAATGGTGCTTATTTGAGCTGTTTTGCTCTTTTCCTCCAAAGAGCTGCTATGTTCTTTGATTCGATCTAGACATTTTTTTTGGACCACTGGCCTTATTTGCTTAAAATCGCACACACCGCACTTGTGGCACTTATTTCTGCGGCAGTCGCTGGTATAGGCCAGCTCCCACGCCCTTTGCCTTTCAGATTGCAGGAAGTCCTTCTTGACTCCCATGCTGATATGGTCCCAGGGAAGCGGGCCGTGAAGATCACGCTCCAACAAATAGGCCTTTATGTCCAGCCCTTCCTCCTTGGCAGCTTCCATATAAAGGGTCGTATCAAGGCGGTCTGTCCAGGCATCCAGCCTTGCCCCTTTACGCCATGCCCTTTGGAGCACATTGCCCAGGCGCCTGTCCCCCCTGGAAAACACGCCTTCCAGAAAGCTTTGGCGCGGTTCATGCCACTTCATTTTTATGGCCCTGGAGCCTAGATTCCTTTTCAGGAATCGAAGGCACTCCCTAGACTCCTCCTCACTTATCTGGCCCTCCCACTGAAAAGGCGTGTGGGGTTTAGGAACAAATGTCCCTATGCTTATAGTCACCTGTCCCCTTTTTGCCCTGGCAAGCACCTTTCTTGCCAGTTCAGCAATGGCCGCAAGGTCATCCAAGGTCTCGGTGGGAAGGCCTATCATAAAATAGAGCTTTATGTTGTTCCATCCATGGCTGAAGACCTCTTCTGCTGTATCCAGGAGATCTTCTTCAGTTATGCCCTTGTTAATTACCTTTCTAAGCCGCTCGCTGCCCGCTTCTGGTGCAAGGGTGAAGCCTGTTTTCCTTATTCCGCGTATTAGTTCCATGATCCTGGGAGTCAAGGTGCCAACACGGAGGGAGGGCAGTGAAACAGCCGTTTTCTGTGGAAGATATTTGGTGGTAAGGGCCTCAATGAGAGTTGTAATGCAGCTATAATCGCCTGTAGAAAGGGAGAGCAGCGAGAGTTCTTCCCAGCCAGTTGAATCAAGGCCTTTTTCAGCCATTTCAAGCACTGTGGAGAGGGGCCGTTCCCTTACTGGCCTGTAGGTGATGCCTGCCTGACAGAATCTGCATCCCCTGGTGCAGCCTCTAGCGATTTCAAGGCCCAGTCTGTCATGCACAATATTAACCGTGGGGAGCAGCGGGCGGGATGGAAAAGGGGCCTTTTCAAGGTCTGGAACAATGGCCCTTTCCACAATCTGCGGTACATCAGCCCTTTTGGGCTCAATCCCTTTAAAGAGTCCGTTAGAATAGATGGGTTTGTAAAGGCTGGGTACATAGACGCCTTGAATCTGGGAAAGCTGGTAAAGGATTTCATCCTTTGGGAGCTTTTGTCCCTTTGCTTCCTTTATAAATCTGCCTATTTCAATAATCTTTTCCTCACCATCTCCCACCAAAACAGCATCAAAGAAATCAGCCACAGGCTCTGGCTGCACTGAGCAGCTTCCTCCGCCTAGGATAATGGGCCATTCGCCTTTCACTCTTTCCTCTGATAGAAATGGTATTTCCCCCAGATCCAGCATGGTGAGGATATTTGAATAACAGAGCTCATATGGAAGAGTGATGGCTAAAACATCAAATTCTTTGAGGCTTCTGCCAGTTTCAAGGCCCCAAAGCGGTATATTTTTTTCTCTTAGCCTTTGTTCCATGTCTGTATCTGGGCAATAGGCACGGTCCGCCAAGGCCCAAGATGTGCTGTTTATGATGGAATAGAGTATGTGCAGGCCCAGATGAGACATGCCTATCTCATAGAGGTCTGGAAAGAGCAGGCAGAATCTGATCATGGCATCTTCCCAAGGTCTGCATGCCCTGTTGACTTCGGTGCCGAGATAACGCCCAGGTTTGCGCACTAGGGGCAATATTGATCTTTCAACCTCTTTTATAAGGCCGTTTTGGCTGCAAATTGACATGGCTGATTAATGTGGCACTGATCTATTAAGAGTCTCTAGCTATTGAGCAGTTTTTTGGGGAATTCAAGGAGTGACCGTGATCCGGACCACCTTGCCGCTTTTAGGCTCCCTGAATCTGAGAACAGCGCTCAATGAACCAGGGGTTATGGGTTTTTCTGTTCGGAAATGGATAAGCTTTTTACCCGGCTTTATATCCTTCAGCAGCCATGTTGCAGTGCCAGTCTTTCTGTCATACTTGTTGTAAACAGGGCTGGCCTTGATGATAATTGTTCCTGGAGGCAGGTTTTGCGTTAATAATATCGTTTTAGGTGCGGGTGCACCT
>JAMOVF010000045.1 GCA_027061625.1 Deltaproteobacteria bacterium | reverse complement strand
AAGTCTGAACCTCTTCCTGAGGATGACTGGCTTCTTGATATCCGTCTTTACTCCCGCACTTTGCTCCTTTTCCAGAGGCCATGATTGATTCGGATTTTTTTGACAGGATGCATGCATATGTCCCGGGTTGGGAAATACCAAAGATGCGCCCGGAATATTTCACCAATCAATATACCAATCAATATGGCCTCATTGTTGATTATCTTGCTGAATTCATGAGGGAGATGCGCAAAAGAAGCTTTGCGGATGCCTCGCTAGATTTTATTATCTTTTAGTTTCTACAAGCCTTTTCTGTAATATCTACAAAGCTTGTGTGATATGCATAGAAAGTCAAGCTTTTATTGGTTTCTCCAACAGAGCATTTATATATTGGAGCACCTGGACAGCGCCTGACAATGGTTCCTATACAATCGTCAAAATAAGTATTCACGAAGAGTGGAGAGCCGTTAAACTCTGCACAGGTCAGATGGCCAAAGAGTTCATCATCAATCATACAGGCTTTAGTTATTACTTCCTCCTTGCAGGAAGAAGTTCTTGTGGTGACTTCAGCAGAGAGAAGTTCAAATCTTGGAATTCCAATTGTTTTTTGTTTTGGAGAAAGCTTCAATATGACCCTTAGTGCTCCGTTGGTGTGGTCTATAATTACTTCTGGAATCAAGACTGTAAGGTCATCGGGATTGAATTTCGCCAAAGACCTATCATCTATGAATTCCGGGGATATTGAAGTGTCGACTCCAAGGAAAGTCAAATCGAACTCATATGACTGATTTACTCTTGCTTCATGAGCATCTAGCTTCAGAGTGGCGCGGTAGCATTTGCTGTCTCCAATATCTACACATGGAATTATCAGTTCATTTGTTACAAGTGAAAAGACTGAAGTGCTTTCGCAGTCTGCAAAAGCCGAATTGACTGAAAACAATGTGATAAACATTATGAAGAAAATTTGGACATGTTTTCTAAGGCTCATATTTACCTCTTAAAGTGTGTGAAGGTTTATTTGAATTATCGTGGAGATTTTGCAATTGCATTAATTTCTACAATTTTTAGAAGAAGTTTATGTTTCAGAATTGAAGGCGGGCAGGCAGTTCCGCTCTATCTGATGTTAGAACTTGGGAGTGTTGGACCAGTAAAGAGATGGAGCTGTTGAGGGCCTGTTTGCAAGGCCTTTAACCATTTTCAAAAAATCTTTTCTTGGAATTTCTTGTGCTCCAAATCTGGAAAGGTGGCTGGTAGAGACTTGGCAGTCTATGAGGCGGAATCCCCATTTGCTAAGTTGCTGTACCAGAGTAACAAAGGCTGCCTTTGAACTGTTTGAAACCCTGGAAAACATGGATTCACCAAAAAATACCTGCCCTAGTGCAACTCCATACACACCACCAACGAGTTTGTCTTGGCACCATGCCTCAGCAGAATGGGCAAAGCCTGCCAGGTGGAGTTTTGTATAGGCCTTCACCATATCTTGTGTAATCCACGTGCCTTCGCCCTTTTCCTGGCGCACCATGGCGCATTCTTTTATTACCTGCTCAAAGGCCTTGTCAAAGGTGATTTTGAACCGGCCCTGCCTTAAAATTCTTTTTAGCCTTTTGGGGATGTGCAGTTCCGGGGGAAATAGCACCATGCGCGGATCTGGCGACCACCACAGAATGGGTTCGCCTTCATTGTACCAGGGGAATATGCCCATTTTATAAGCAAGCAAGAGCCTTTCAATGGAAAGGTCTCCTCCTACGGCAAGGAGGCCTTCAGGCTCGGCAAGTTCTGGAGGAGGAAAGATAAGCTCTTCTGAGAGCAGATATATTGGCATGTGGCATATTCCCCGGCCACCTCTATTATGGTGGCCGGGGCAGTATAATTAAAGTCCAGTTGGAAACTTAGGCAGGTCTTTCAATGCTTCTTGGATCTTGTCTTCAGGATATTCATAATCGACCAGCCTGCCTTCAAGGTAGTCATCATAGGCGGCAAGGTCAAAGTGGCCATGTCCGCTGAAGCAGCAGATGATGGCCTTTTCTTCACCAGTTTCCTTGCACTTCATGGCTTCATCAATCCAGCCCTTTATGGCATGGGATGTTTCTGGAGCAGGAATTATGCCTTCTGTCCTTGCAAAAAGGACTGCTGCTTCAAAAACAGGATTCTGGGTATAGGCCCTTGGTTTCACAACACCATTTTTTACCAGGTTGCACAAAATAGGGGCATCGCCGTGGTATCTAAGGCCGCCGGCATGTATGCCCGGAGGCTCAAAGGTGTGTCCCAGGGTGTACATGAGCATAAGCGGGGTCATGCCTGCTGTGTCACCAAAGTCATATTCATAAAGGCCCTTGGTAAGGGTAGGGCACGACTTAGGCTCAACAGCAATTATTTCAACATCATCTTTGCCAGAAACTTTGTCTTTTACAAAGGGCAGCACCATTCCGCCAAAATTGGAACCTCCGCCAACGCAGCCAACAATTACATCTGCCTTGTCATCCACCAAGTCAAGCTGTTTTTGGGTTTCAAGGCCAATTACTGTCTGGTGCAGAAGGACATGGTTCAGCACTGAACCCAGGGCGTAATTTGTGTCTTCATGCGTTGCAGCATCTTCCACTGCCTCTGATATGGCTATGCCCAGGCTTCCCATGGAGTCTGGATTCTTTTCAAGAATGGCCCTGCCTGCATTTGTACGGTCAGTGGGCGATGGATAGACTTCACCATCCCAAATGTGCATCAATATGCGCCTGTAAGGTTTCTGGTTGTAGCTCACCTTCACCATATAGACTGTGCAGTGCATATCAAAAAGCTTGCAGGCAAAGGAGAGGGCGCTTCCCCACTGGCCAGCACCTGTTTCAGTGGCAAGTTTGTTGACTCCAGCCTTCTTGTTGTAATAGGCCTGTGCAACAGCAGTGTTAGGCTTGTGGCTTCCAGGAGGGCTTACGCCTTCATTCTTGAAATAGAGCCTGGCAGGGGTTCCCAAGGCCTTTTCCAGCCTTCTAGCCCTGTGCAGGGGTGAAGGCCTCCAAAGCTTATATATCTCCTGAACTTCCTCAGGTATTTCTATCCAAGGCTCTTGGCTTACCTCTTGCGCAATCAAGGCATCTGGAAAAATAGGTTTTAGGTCATCTGGTGTTACA
>JAMOVF010000044.1 GCA_027061625.1 Deltaproteobacteria bacterium | reverse complement strand
AAGCGTGGAAAGGAATTACCCAGCTCTTCGGCATCGGTGTAGAAAGAGATGTCCTGATTTATGGTGATAATGGGTACATTCTCGAGGCCCAACCGATTCAATACCCGCCTGTGAAGTCTAGGATATTGACCAAACCGGCAAGGCCCGGCACCTGCGGGCATGAAAAAAGCCGCCTTGTCTGGCTCAAAATCTGGCAGTTTAGTCATCTTGACCATATCACCTGTGGTTAGGATAGCCGGATAACACTCCTTGCCACTGGTATGCTTCAGACCAAGCTCAAGGCTTTCTTCATCCGTCTTTGGCAGAACTTCCGCCTTGCATCCACACGCATTCATGGCAGCCTTAACCACATAAGAGTGGTCGCACATATGCGGTATGTAGACTGTGCGCTCTGGCCCCGGTCTCTCCACGCTCTTTCTTGTAGCAATAGGCTTAACAGAAAGTGATTGCTCCTCTTCATGCCCTGCTGTATCAAGAAATGCCTCTATCCTGGTCAATGCACCTGCATCTGCGCTGTGTTCATCTATTTCAAGTTCCAAAAAGGGTTTTTCCCCATGAATATCCTTGAAAAAATGGAGGAGAAACGAATCTGGGCCACATCCAAAGTTTGTAATATATATCGCCTTAAACCTTGGATTTTTTGCTGCCTCCAACCCAGCGGCTAAAATCCGCTGTCCATAGCGCCAATACATGGTTTCAAGCCCTGGGATATCCTTTATATGTTTATCGATATCAATATGATCAATTGGTATTGGCAGTACCCCAAGCTTTAAGAGTTTATTGTGAACTCCTAAATTAGCTCCAGGGTCCAAGGCGTTATATGGCCGGCCAACGAGCACAATGGCCTTTTCCTCAGGCCTTAGGGCATTCAAGGCCTTTTCCCCGCGCCTGATACACTCAGTGGCAAAGGCCCTTTGTGCCTCCCATGCTGCGCCCCATGCCTTTTTCACTCTGCCAGGGCTCACCTTCAACATGGAACAGAACTTGGCAACGGTTTGAAGATCCAATTTTTCACCTTTTCCCATTCTTAAAGGCGCTGTCAGCAGCCGTGCACCATGGGAAGCAAAGTCTATCCCCGCCTGGATGGTGTAAGGAAAACTCTGGACATAGGGGCATACCTGCCCAGCTTGAGCCGGTGGAGTTACAGGAAGATCTATAATGGCTGGTATAAAAATATCAGATACTCCCTTTTCAATCAGCTCTATAACATGGCCATGCGCTACTTTGACAGGAAAACAGGGCTCATTGACCACGGCCTCTGCGCCCTTCCGGACCAGGGCCTTGTTGGTTGCGCCAGATATAAGAGGGCCATAACCCAGCTCTCTGAAAAAGGTTGCAAAGAAAGGCATCCATTCCTGCAGGGCCAAGGCATAAGGTAAACCTATAGGCCCTTTGGGATAGTGAAGGGCCTCGTCCAAATCCCTGCATCCATATTCAAAAATCAATTCCTGGCGCTGCTGAACCAGGTTAGGATATTTTGGTGTTTTAGTGCGGTCATCACTAAGGCTGGAAGTCTCATACCGCTCGCACCTTCCGCCATAAAAAAGCGGAGGCCTGCCCTCTATGCTCACCTTGCTTATGGAGCAGAGGTTTGGACACCCCTTGCATTCAAAGGTTCGAATCTTGTAATTGGCATTAACCGCTTCAAAGCCTCGGAATTTCGAGATGCCAGCAACCCTTTCTTTGGCAATGAGTGCAGCTCCCATAGCGCCAGTAAGATTACAATTTGGCGGAACTATAATGGCACGGTCCAATATGGTTTCAAAGGCAGCAACAACGCCTTTGTTTAGGGCTGTTGCGCCTTGATAAAAGACCTTTTTGCCAATGGGCCTGCCTTCTACAACCTTGTTTAAATAGTTATGAGCTATGGCATAACATAATCCTGCCACAAGATCGGGCGTAGCTGCGCCCTGCTGCTGGTAGTGAACCAGGTCCGATTCCATAAAAACGGTGCATCGCTCGCCCATTTTAACTGGCGACTGGGCAGAAAGGGCAGTGGAACCAAACTCTTCCAAGGGGACTCTCAGTTTCACTGCCTGTTCTTCGAGAAAAGAGCCTGTTCCTGCAGCACAGGCCCTGTTCATCATGAAATCCTTGACCACGCCCCTTTCAATCCTGATATATTTGGAGTCCTGCCCTCCAATCTCAAAGATGGTATCCACATCAGGATCAATAGCTGCGGCTGCCTTGGCCTGCGCTGTGATCTCATTAACAACAGAATCTGCCCCAATAAAATCGCCAGCAAGATATCGCCCAGAACCCGTGGTGCCCACAGCTTCAAACTTGCACTTTTCCCCTAACTCTTTTTGGAGATGCAGGAAACCCTTTTTCAAGGCCTCAATGGGCCTGCCTGCGGTTTTTCCATAATATGAGGTGACAATATCTCCATTTTTATCACACACCACCATCTTTGTGCTAACAGAACCCACATCAACTCCAAGATAAAGTCCTTTACCTTGAGAGTTTGGAGCGGATTCGATGCACTCATCCCGCTTATGATCTAAATTATTTTTTGGGCTTAAAGAGAGGCTGGGAAGCCTCTTTAGTCTAGGTGACCGTTCTTTTATGAAGTCTTCAAGGGCCTTCAGCCCAGAAAAGCCTTCTTTAAGGCTTCCCTCATTCATGGCCTTCATCACGGCTCCAATTGCCCCCATGGTACGGAAGTGAGGTGGAATAAGAAGCTCCCTGTCCTTCAGTCCGAAGACCTCTTTGAGAGCACGGACCACACCGGGATTCTCTGCCACGCCACCTTGAAAAACCATTGGAGGCTCCAAGGCCCTGCCCTTGGCCAACGTGGCCTTTATGTTTCTGGCCAGCGCTAAACAAAGGCCTGCTACTATGTCGTGGTCAGGCACTGCAGCCTGCTGAAGGTGGATCATGTCGCTCTTTGCAAAGACGGTGCATCTGCCTGCAAGACGGGCTGGGGTTTCAGACTTCAAGGCCAAGCGGCTGAACTCTTCAATAGACATACCCAGCCTGGCAGCCTGCTGATCCAGAAAAGCGCCTGTTCCCGCAGCACAGAGGCTGTTAAGGGAAAAATCCTCTACCTGCATATTGTTCGCCCACCCAGGAGCCAGTAAAACCAATTTTGTATCCTGCCCGCCAATATCGAGTACTGTTCTGGCGTTGGGAAAATAGA
>JAMOVF010000043.1 GCA_027061625.1 Deltaproteobacteria bacterium | reverse complement strand
TGCACGCAAGGTCTCAAGAGGCTCAAAACCTACCAATATGTCTGCATAGCCTTGGGATATGATGGGGCTTTCAATGCCACCAATCATTACAGTTGATTCCACTACGCCACCGCGCTGAGCCATGCCGTGGACCTCGCTGACCCTTACAGGAAGCCCTTCTGCCATAACTGCCTCGCCCAGCAAACTGGATGCCAATAAAGTTCCCTGCCCCCCAACACCTGTGATCAATATTCTCATGCGGTCCATTTACTTTTTACCTCCCACCCTCTTTAAGTAGAGAATACAAGGGGCTTCTGCAATTATCACAGAAAGCTCATCCTTGGCCAGCACTTCCTTATAAACCTCCAAGCTCTCTTTATGCTTATAAGGATTCACCTTGGCAATATTTTTCACTCCACAAGCCTTTACAACTTCTTCAATATCCACCCGCGGCTTATCATAACCAGGCGGTCTTAAAGAAATGCCAGGATTGGGCTGGTGGCCTGTCATGGCTGTGGTGCTGTTGTCAAGGATGACGAGGCAAAATTTGTGCTCATTGTGTACCGCATTGGCTAAGGGAGCTATTCCAGAATGGAAAAAAGTGGAATCCCCGATAAAGGAAACTATTTTGTGATCTGTAGCCACCGAAAACCCAGCCGAGGTACCTACGCTTGATCCCATGCAAAGAAGATAATCTGCCATTTGGATAGGAGGAAGCAGCCCAAGGGTGTAGCAGCCTATGTCAGTTGGATATATGGCTTTTTCCTCTTGTCCAAGGGCCTTTAATGCCTCTTTTATACCATTATATGTCTCTCTGTGCGGACAGCCTGGGCAGAGAGAAGGTGGTCTCATTGGAAGCTCAGGTATTGCTGAAAGGTCGGGCATTACAGGAGGCGTATAATCTACAGAGGCCGCTTTGGCCACAGCTTCTTTGACATGGCCTGGATCAAACTCATATAGCCTGGAAAAATGGCCGCTTTTTTTCCCAAGGATCTCAACATCAAGCCCGTTTTCATATGCCAATGTCTTTAGATTGTCTTCATGGAAGGGCTCCAGCTCTTCCACCACCAAGACCTTATCCAGGCCCTGCATAAATTCCAATAAAATCTGGTTGGGAAATGGATATATAAACCCAAGACGCAAGAATTTGACCTTATCTGAGAGGCCAAGTTCATGGATAGCATCTGCTGCATAACAAGCCCCCACGCCCGTGGCCAAAATGCCAAGGCTGCCTTGTCCCTTTGAAAAATTATATTTCGATTTTTCAGCAAGGCCCCTCGCCTTTTCTTCAGCCTCCAAAAGCACCTTGTGCCTCATCCTTGCAACTGCCGGCACAGGAACCCAACGCCTGGGATCTTTTTGAAAATTCCCTTTTCTTGTCACATTGCTGGGAAGTTCTCCAAGCTCAACTGGCCCTCTAACATGGGATGTCCTGGTAGTGGTTCTGACTATGACAGGCAGCTCCAACTGCTCGGAGATATCAAAGGCAGCAATGGTCATTTCCTTTGCTTCCTGCGGCGAAGAAGGCTCGAGCATGGGCAGGTTGGAAAATCTGGCATAGTAGCGGTTGTCTTGCTCATTCTGGCTCGAATGCATGGATGGATCATCAGCAGTAATTATCACCATACCGCCCTTTGTTCCCACATAGGCCAATGTCATCAATACATCTGCAGCCACATTCATGCCCACGTGTTTCATACAGGTAAGGGAACGGATGCCAGCTGCAGAAGCTGCCGCTGCCACCTCCATGGCAACCTTCTCATTTGTGGAAAACTCAAAATAGAGCGGCGGAGATGGTTCTTGGGATATGAAAAAAAGATTGTTGGCAATTTCAGAGGAAGGTGTGCCAGGATAAGCAGCACATACAGCAGCGCCAGCCTCTAACGCCCCTCTTACAATTGCCTCATTACCCAAAAGCAGGAGTTTTTTGCCTGGTGACTCTTCTAACAGCTTATGCATATGTTCTCCTTCAATCAACTAAGTGCTATTTCAAACATCTTTACGATGTCGCCGGCCTTAAAGCCGTGGCCTTCAACCACCTTTGCCTTGGCTGCGTCAGTGCCAAAAAGTGTCTCAACAACTATATATCCCTTTAATTCACCAGGAGCAAAACCTAAAGAACGGCCAGTTACAGGATCAACAAACTCCTTGCCCCTGGCATATACCACTAATTTATCTCCAGGCCTAAGGCCGGTCAGCCGGCCTGCATTGAGATATACATAGCCGTCATCTGCCTTGATTATACGGCATGACCATTCAGTAGCTCTCACTATATCCTCAGATATCTTAGGAGCTACCCTGGAAAAGTCATCTACACTAGCCAAATAAGAGCCTATCAATACATTTTCAGTGGCATGCACCGCATCGATTCTAAGGGAAGATTTTTGGCCCTTTATTAGATTCTGCCCGTGAGGGAAATAGACCAATATATAGGCATGAATACCCACTTCCAAGGCAATTTCACGCCTGACCGAAGCCTTTGCCAAATCGCTTACATCAAGCCCTTTTTGTTTTAACAGCGTAGCAAGTTGTGCTGCATCCACCGGCACCAAACCATTAGTTCGCCTTAAGGCGGCTGGCAGCAAAGAAAGCACATCGAGCCCTAGATCACCCAGCAGTGAAAGCAGCACCACCTTGCGCCTTAATACTGGCATTCCACTTGGATCAGAAGCCCTTTCAGGCAGCCCTTGAAGCCTCTGTTCCAACCTGGCAAGCCTCTCCTCCAGTTCTTTTTCCTTTTTGGTGTTGCCCCCAAAGAGCCTGATCTTATTGGTTGAACCTGCAGTTTTCCTGAAGTACTCAGAAGTGATCATGTATGGTGAGGAAGTAATCAATTCTTCCAAATCTTCTTCCTTATCAGTACTGGTCTTTTTGGAAGCTTGCTTTTCACCGCTCACACTTCGTGACTCGGCTTTGGGATTGGGCGGTCCAGACTTTGAGCTACAGCCCTGCAAAACAAATACGGCACATATAACGGTAAGCAATATAAAGAAATTTAATTTAATTTTCTGCAATCCAAACTCCATAATTTTGTTCATTCTGTGCGCAGACTCTAGCCTTATGGCAATGAGACGTCAACACCGCCTGGCCATGGGTTTGAACAAAAAAAGCGGGGGTGGTTACCCCCGCTCTCGGTCTCATAATAACCAGCTTGGTTAGAAGTGGTA
>JAMOVF010000042.1 GCA_027061625.1 Deltaproteobacteria bacterium | reverse complement strand
TGCAAACCGTACAGCTATATCTGCGGGCCCACAGCCTAAATCAAGCACCGTGCAGGACAAATCTGAACCAAATTCTTTCTTGAAGAGTTCCACGAACATCTGATGAGGTTCAGAAAAATCGGCCTCTGAATAGGCCCTTGCCTGTTCTTCGCTGGTCATTAATTCAGGTTCTGGAATGCGTTTCATGGTCGACCTTTTTATTTTTTTATTGCAATTTAAAAGATGGTTGAGCTAAAGATATTTCATTGTTTGAATAAGATGATTCTAACCTAAAGGTGTTTAAATGAACAACTATAGTATTTCTTTCTGGAAAAAACGGAGAATAATACACTGGATAATAATAGCTGCGGTCTCTTTATTTTTGAACGGCTGTTTTGCCACCAAGGTGGTAACAGTTCCTATGCGGGTAGGCGGGGCTATAGTTTCTGTGGTGCCAGTGGTTGGCGACACTGCCCATGATGCCATAGATACGGCGGCAGATGCGGTAGATGATATTCCCCTTTAGGCTTTCAGTCTGATTTTATTAAGATATTTCCAATCTTCTCCAGTGATTTTTGAATACAGCGTGAAGAAAACGGTATTGTTAGTCAGCAAGGGATCGGTATCTTCAGAAAGAATCCCCTCTTTTTCCAATTTGTGCCACTCAGGGGTGCCAGGAATGGGCGAAAATTCTGAAAGATATGGCCTTACTCCCAGGGATTTGACAAACCTTATGGATTCTTCTACTTCCCTGGCCTCTTGGCCTGGCAGGCCTGCCAGTAAATAAATGCCTATTGATTCACTGGTTACCCCCGCCTTTAACAAATTTGTCACAGCCTCTTTTACTGCTTCATTTGTAACCTTGGCTCCTGTGGCCTTTTGTCTGGCAGGAGAAGTAGTTTCAAGACTCAATTTGATGGTCTTGAATTTATGTTTTTTGAGATAATATGCCACTTTTGAGTCTATAAGGCGGGCATGAAGGCCGTTAGGGGTATGGAAAATAAAAGAGACATTATGTCTTGCCAGGCCATCTAGAACCACCTTCAGCCTTGATTCAAAATCAACGAGCAAGGCATCGTCATAGAAGGCAATGTCTTGTACTCCAATTTTATGCAAGTATAAAAGTTCATTTAAGATCTTGTCCGGCTCTCTTGGTTTGAACGGGCCAGATATTTTTCTAGAACCGCAGTAGGTGCAGTTGAACGGGCAGCCCTGTGCCGTCCTTGTGCCGCTGTAGCTAAGGCCATCGTGGAGGCCGAGCTCATACCATTTTTTTCTTGTGCGTACCGGCTCTTTGGGAATTCCAAGCATGTCACAGATTGCTGATGCCTGACCTTCAAAAGGCCCTTCAACGATTAGGTCAGCACCGCTCTTCCCCTGGGCATGCTGAGGCCACAAAGTGGCATAAATACCGCCAAGAATCACAAAGGCATCTGGATTGATATTTTTGATAATATTAACAGCCTCTGTCACCCCTGGATACCAATAGGACATGGAGGATGTCATAAAGGCCACATCAAAGGGACCAGCTTTGCGTATGAGCTGGACAAAGTCATCAAGGCTTATTCCATATCTGGAATATTGCCTGGGTATGGCCCTTAAGACCTCTGGACGCTTCACCACTGTTCTTTGCAATTTTCCAGGAGCCTTAAAAGGCGAAAGTGCATCAACCAGAGAAAACTGAATATCTCTTTCCCACAGCCATTCTGCAATTTTGTAAAGCCCAAGCGGTCTTATCCAGAAATTGTAGGCTGCAAAGTCATATATCCAAGGATTTACCAGCAGTGCCTTCATAACTCCACGTCTTTAAATATAATCACCGTTTGTTTTCACCAAATAATCCTTCTTCTTTGGTTTTATTTTAACAATCTTTTGGCCAATCAATTCATTTGCCCACAACACAACTATACATTTTTGTTAAAAACGATAGGCCAATTTCTAACAAAATTGCAATATTTCCTGTTTTAGAAAAAGCGGTCTTTATATTTTAAAAAACTAACGCGCTGAAATAATATGTAAAAACGTCCAGCTGCCCCCTTGGCACATTCTTTGATAATACCTTCTAAACAAAACCGTGGCAAAGCATCAAACAATTACTACGGAGCAGGAGCATTATCCACAAAAACTGACTGTGTCATGCAAGGGGGAAAGATATGCGGAAAATAGAAGCTGTAATTAAACCTTTTAAATTAGATGACGTAAAAAACGCCCTGGATGCCATAGGCATAAAAGGCATGACCGTATCTGAAGTAAAGGGTTACGGACGCCAGAAAGGGCACAAGGAAGTCTACCGCGGGGCAGAATATGTTGTTGACTTTCTGCCCAAGGTAAAGGTCGAAGTAGTGGTGGAAGAGACCATGGCAGATTCAGTGGTAGCAGCCATCAGGGAAGCAGCCAACACAGGCAAAATAGGTGACGGAAAGATCTTTGTGTTGCCTGTGGAGGATGTGATCAGAGTAAGAACAGGGGAAAGGGGAAAAGAGGCAATTTAGACATAATCAGGAAGGGAACAAACAAACCTAAAAACAACCCAAACAAGACAGGAGGAAACAATTATGTATGGAATGCGGAAACAGGCGTTAGTTATGGTATTGCTCTTTGGCCTTTTCATAAGCGGCCCCGGGAGCCTCAAAACCTCCCAGGCCGAGGAAAAACCGGCCTTTGACGGTTCGGTAAGCCTATACAGCCAATATATTTGGAGAGGGTTTGAGTTCAGCCGGGACAGCGTTGTTATTCAGCCCTCTCTAACAGTGAGCTATAAGGGAATTTCACTCAACATCTGGCAAAATATCGACACCGATCCCTGGTCAACCTCAGGCAATGGATCAACAGATAATCTCAACGAAACAGACATTACCCTGGCATATGGTTGGCAATTTGGGGCCTGGTCTGCTGAGCTGGGATATATATGGTACTCATTAGACCAAGCCTACGACTCCCACGAAATATATTTGAGTGCGTCATACGATACCTTTTTAACACCCACTCTGACTATTTACAGGGAGTTTGCCCACTATCCTGGAACATATATCACCCTTGGCGTTTCCCATGCTATTCCTGTAATGGGTGATATGTCTCTAGAGCTTGGTGCCGAAATCAGCTATCTGGACTCCGATGACAAAGGGGCTTATGCAGATCCTGGTGATCCCGATGATGAATACAGCGCCCTTCACAGCAC
>JAMOVF010000041.1 GCA_027061625.1 Deltaproteobacteria bacterium | reverse complement strand
TGCCTCCAGAGGAAATCGACAAAACCAACATCCTTCAGGCAAGCCTCAAAGCCATGGCCAGGGCAATTGGGCAGCTAACTCCAGAACCTGTTGCGCTTTTAGTGGACGGCAACCAACATGTTCCAACTCATATTATCCAAAAAACCATTGTAAAAGGTGATTCAAGAAGCCTTTCAATAGCAGCCTCCTCTATCCTGGCCAAGGTTCACCGAGACCGAATAATGGTTCAGCTCCACAAAGAATTTCCCCAATATGGGTTTGACAAACATAAGGGCTATCCAACAAAATTTCATAAAGAAACCCTTATAAAACATGGCCCCTGTCCATACCACCGCATCACTTTCAAGGGGGTAAAGGAATTGGTGTGTTGTGAAAAAAAATAATAAAAGGCTTGGAGCACTTGCAGAAGAGCTTGCTGCCGTCTATTTTCAAGAAAAGGGGTATGTTATCCTTGAAAAAAATTTTAGGGCTCCATGTGGTGAGATTGACCTTATTTTGCAAGATGGATTAGAATTGGTATTTGTGGAAGTTAAGGCCAGAGCATCAACCAAATTTGGATTACCACAAGAGGCTGTTACACTGCGTAAACAAAGGCAGATAACAAAGACGGCTGCATGGTACATGAGCCATAAAGGCTGGAACGAACGCCCAGCCAGATTTGATGTCGTGGCCATTCAGTTTGAACAAGGCATACATAAGATCAATCACATTCCATGGGCCTTTGAGGCTGAAATTTAAGGAGAGACCGTGAGAAGCCGCATCCAACATGAAATCACAGAAATCAAAGACAGGCTATTGAAGATGTCCGCCATGTCTGAAGAGGCTGTCCGGACAGCTATTCAGGCCAGCCAGCGCCAAGACAGCGAACTTGCCAGGCGTGTAATAGAACAAGACTGGGAGATCGATTACGCAGAAGTAGAGATCCATGGTCTGGTATTGAGGACTATGGCTCTCCAGCAGCCAATGGCCGTTGATTTACGATTCCTGGCTGCAGCACTCCAAATAACCAGTCAGTTGGAAAGGGTTGGTGATCACGCAGTGAATATTGCTGAGCAGGTCATCAATCTTACAGAAAAAAGCAATATAATTGCAGTTGCTTCTCCTAATCTCACAGATATGGCTAGGGAAGCACTTAAAATGCTTGCAGATGCTATCAATTCTTTTGTTTATAACGACGCCGAGCTCGCTTACCGGGTAATAAATCAGGACAAAGAAGTGGATGACCTATATAGCAAGGTTCTGTCAGAAGAGATCAAGACCATGGAAAAGGATGTCTCTGAAGTCAGGCCTGGGGTCTATCACATTATTCTTGCCATAAACATTGAGCGCATAGCAGACCTGGCCACTAATATTGCAGAAGATGTGATCTTTTTGGTGGAAGGCCGCTTGATACGCCATGAAGAAGGTGAAGAAAAGCCTGTAGCCGTTGCTGCTCCTGCCAGAGAGAAAGAACCAGTAGAAAATGAGCTGCGCCCCTGCCCGGGCAGCCCTGGAACCGGCCGCAGAGAACCCCTGGAATGTTTGGAGAACCATGCCCGCCACGTACATGACTGCCTTCAAAAAACTATGCTGGCAATAAAGGCCTACATGGAAGGCAGACACGAAGACTTTGAGCGCTATGCCAATGAGGTCACCGAGCTGGAACATGCCGCAGATATGATAAAAAGGAATGTGAGGGCTCATCTTCCAAAAGGCATAATTATGTCCATAGACAAATTTGAGCTCTTCCTTTATCTCAATGAGCAAGACGCAATAGCTGGAAGTGCGGAAGACCTGCTGGAATGGCTTACATATAGGAATCCTAACTTTTCAGAGGATCTGCGTATGCGGATTGAAAAATTGATGCTTAAATGTGTAAGCCTAGTAGGGGAACTCCCAAGAATTATTAATGGCGCCCGCACATATTTTGAGACTGGTGACGAAGAAACCCGAATCTGGATCAAAGATAAGATCAGGGATCTTCGCATTGAGGAACACGATGCAGATGTAATGGAGCACCAGCTCAAGAGAAAGGTCTTTTCAAAAGATGAAGACCCGGTAACAGTATTTTACATGGTCAGGTTGGTGGAACTCATAGGAAGCACGGCAGATCATGCAGAAAGTGCGGTAGACATATTAAGATCCATGATTGCCAAATAATAATATGCAGCTCAACATGAAAAGGAATCTGCTTCCTTGTCTATGAACATGAAAGCAATGCGCACCTTGGTTTTAGAAGTTACCATGCCGTTATGAGCAAGGCCTTTCACCATCTTTCTTATGCGTTCCTTTTCCTCATCACTTAGCTCTCTGTGCATTTCAAGCTGCCAGATTATTGCTTCTGCGTGTCTATCTGCGTCTCTTGTTCGTTCCCAACACCCCCTAAAAAACCGCAGGTCAGGCGCCAGCCCTTTGGTATACAAATAGTTGAAAAGAAACTGTATATCCATTTTAGTTGTGTCCGGCTCTTTGCCCAGGATCTCTTTGCTCAATCTATTTACAAGCTCATTTTGGCGTATGCCAGCCCAGGAAATAAAAACCACGTAACGGCTGGAAAGCTCTAAAAACCGGTCTACATTTTCCATTGAGCGCAGCAAAGGAGTCATGGACACGAATACCAAATCAAATTTTTCATCTGTTTCAAAATTGCGCCAATCCGCCTGGATAATCTTGATATTATCAATCCCGGCCTTGTCCGCCTTTTCCCGCAGCCTGTCCAGCATTGCCTTGGATATATCTAAGCAGACAACCTCTTTTACCATAGGCGCCATCCTTAGGGCATAAATACCCGTACCACAGGCAATATCTATGATGCGTGCACTCTTTTTCAACACCCCTCTTTCTTTAAGGGTCTCCAATATGGTGTTTACCTGAAACTGATAGTCGCTGCACGCCTCAAGGTCATCATATGTGGCAGCAGCCTGGTCCCAGCACGATCCCTTCTCACTCCTTGGAAGACCCTTATGGGCCTTTGATGACTGAGCCAGTTCCTTCCAAAATTGAGGAGAACGTATATCTCTTTCCTTTATTTTTGCACACTGTTCGGTATTCATTTTTCATTAAACCTCTCATGCACCAAGAGATATTTCTAAACTACTCCACAACGCTAATTTGTCCATATAAATGGTGCCAAGCCTCTATTATAACGGTTTGCAAATTTTGGGGACGGTATCGTTTTATATTGTTTCTAGGGGTTGGACAGGGCAGAAAACACTTTACAAGGCGGCATGCA
>JAMOVF010000040.1 GCA_027061625.1 Deltaproteobacteria bacterium | reverse complement strand
AAAAAGAAACATAGTCTCTATCCTCTCCAGGCTAGCACTGACATTTATGTTATTTAGATCTGATACCTTCATGGCTCATTATGTAATCTGCCAAATCTTCTCTCTGTTCTGGAGTAAGAAGCTTTGTATTTCCCAAGAAGGCCTCCATAACAGATTCAAATTTATCAGGAAATACAATAGGCTTTTCCTGGCCATTCAAAAATCTAATCAAACGCGCCTTATTACCTTTATATGTATATGTTTCAGCAATCTTTCCGAGAGTAGGTCCTAAGGAAACCGTATCAGGGTAGTGGCAAGTATCACACTTGTTTTGCAGGAAAACCTCCCGGCCCTTTTGGGAATCAGCTTGGGCAAAAGAAAAAGCCATTAAAAGTGCAAACAAGATAACCAAAATATAAAATCTAATCATACATAACCTCCGAAATTAGATTTCTCAAAGAGATTGTACCAGGCCTTATGCCTTTTTTGCAGTCATGGAAACAAGCGTATTTCAAAGAAAGAAACTACAACAAGGCGCTTGAGAAAAACAGCCTCATGCATTTCTCAATGCCTCTGAAGGATTAATCCGTGCTGCCTGACGGGCTGGATATAGGGTTGCCAAAAAGCATATGAGTATGGCGCTTACTGCAATTAGAATTACGTCCTGGCTCTTAAGAAGGATAGGCAGGGTATCTGTGTAATAGACTTCGCTTGGAATCTTTATGAACTTGTAGCGGCTCAAAAGCTTACAAAGGATTGTACCACCGGTCACACCCAAACCCGTGCCTATCAAGCCTATTAGCAAACCGCTGTAAACAAAAATGCGAAGGATTACCCCGTCTGTAGCGCCAATAGCCTTCAGTATGGCTATATCCTGCTTCTTTTCCATTACCAGCATGGTGAGGGTGCTGACTATATTAAAGGCGGCCACCAGCACAATCAAGGTCAAGACGATGAACATGGCCAATTTTTCGAGCTTCAGGGCTGAGAATAGATTACGGCTCATCTGCTGCCAGTCCATGGTCCAGAATGGAAAGCCCAGTTCTTTGGCAATGGCGGCAGAGAGCTTGTCTGCCTTGTAAAGATCAGACGATTTCAGCTCCAAAGCATGCACCTTATCGCCGATACCAGCCAGCTTCTGGGCTGATTTCAGGGAGATAAAAGCAAGAGAGCTGTCATATTCATAAACGCCTGTTGATGAAATGCCTATGACTTGAAAGGTCCTTATTTTGGGAAGCATACCCACAGGACTGAGCGTTCCCCTGGGAAGCACTATCTGAATGGCCTGCCCAACGCCTACGCCAAGATTTCTGGCCAGTTCCTTGCCTAAGATGATGGAAGGTGCTGCACTTTCACCCCTTAATGACTCGATTCCCACCCCTTGCACAACATCGCCAATGTTCACAACCTTCTTAACCGTGGCAGGATCCACACCCCTTATGGCTGCCCCGCTTACTGCCTTTCCTGAGGTAAGAAGTGCCTGGATATACACCACTGGAGTGGCAGCTACTACCCTGATTTGTCCAGAATTTTTGTTGAGAATAGTGGAAAGTTTGCTCCAGAGGCCTTGATCTTCAGCCCGAATTTTAAGCACCTTGTCCATCACTTCTTCAACATTGCCAAAGGGTCCTTGATAACTGCGTACCAAGATGTCTGAATTGATGCCAAGGATCTTGGTGCGTAGATGGGTCTCAAAACCGCTCATTACTGCAATCACCACTATAAGGGCCATAACACCAACTGCTACTCCAACAATGGAAATCAGAGTAATGAGAGATATAAAGGCCTCTTGGCGTTTGGCCTTCAAATAGCGGAGTGCAACAAACCACTCAAAGGACATATTGTTTCCTATGACTTCCTTTCTGGCCTAAGCTGAGGAAAGAGGATTACATCCCGGATAGAAGGGGCATCTGTAAAGAGCATGACCAGCCGGTCAACACCGATCCCCTCGCCTGCTGCTGGAGGCATGCCATATTCCAAGGCCATCACGTAATCATAATCCACAACCGGGGGAATCTCTTCGTCATCACCGCGCTTTGCCACCTGCTCTTCAAACCTGGCAAGCTGATCCCGCGGATCATTCAGCTCTGAAAAGGCATTTGCTATCTCTCTGCCGGCAATAAAGAGTTCAAAACGGTCTGTCACCTCTGGATTTTCCTCATTGCGTCTGGCAAGTGGAGAGACATCTGTAGGATATTGAACAATAAATGTAGGCTGGATGAGCTTTGGCTCCACCAGAAGATCAAAGAGTTTGGTCCACAGCTTGCCGAGGACCTCTTTGCCCTTTACCGGAGCCCCCAATTCTTTGAGCATGGCCACAAGCTTTTCTTTATCTCTCAAATCGTCTTGAGATATGCCCCCTACTTGAATAAGTGCTTCTTCCAGGGTCATCTTTTTCCAAGGAGGCGAATAATCAATTTCATGGCCTTGATATTTCACCACGCTTCCGCCGGTTATGTCGCGGGCTATCTGATGAAACAGCTCTTCTGTACGAATCATCAGGTCTTCATAGGTGGCATAGGCCTCATAAAACTCCAACATGGTGAATTCTGGGTTGTGCTGAAGGTCTATACCTTCATTCCTGAAGTTGCGGTTAAGCTCAAAGACCCTGTCATATCCCCCTACCAGCAGCCTTTTAAGATACAGCTCAGGCGCAATTCGCATAAAGAGATCCACATTGAGCGCATTGTGATGGGTCTTGAATGGCCTGGCTGTGGCGCCGCCCACTATAGGCTGCATCATGGGAGTTTCCACCTCAAGAAAGCCGTTAGAAGTAAAATATTGGCGCAGCATTGAGATAATTCTTGAGCGCACCCTGAACCTCTCCCTTACATCGGGATTCATAATGAGATCCAGGTAACGCCTTCTCTGCCTAAGCTCTTTGTCTTTCAGCCCATGATATTTTTCAGGAAGCGGCCGGAAGGATTTGGTTACCAGCCTTATATCTTCTGCTTCAATGGTGAGTTCCCCAGTCTTGGTGCGAAAAAGAGGCCCTGTTACTTCAACGATGTCTCCGATATCAAACTTCTTGAAAAGGGCATATTTTTCCTTGCCTATTTGATCCCTGCCTATATGGACCTGGATCTTGCCTGAAGAATCTTCTATATGGAAAAAGGCCGCTTTGCCAAAGCGCCTTAAGGACATAATCCTACCGGCAAGGGTAAAGGTGTGTTTCACTTTTTTCAGGGCCTCGTCATCATATGAACCGTAGATTTCCTTTAAGGCCCCTGCCCTTTCAGGGCGCGGAA
>JAMOVF010000039.1 GCA_027061625.1 Deltaproteobacteria bacterium | reverse complement strand
AGGCATGCCCTTCTTGAGGGGGCAAAGTGGTGGGCGGTCTTGCCCGCCGGGTCCAGTGGCTTAAGGAAAACAGGAAAAAAGGAGAGCCTTCTCTGCTGCTTGAGGCAGGGGATTCTTTGTTCCCTGGTGAATACGCCAAGGGCGATATCTATAAAAAGCGGGCTGATTACATGCTGGAAGTGTATGGAAAGGTTGGCTATGATGCCTTTGGCATTGGCAGGAGAGACCTGCCCTTTGGCATAGATTTCCTAAAGGAACAGTCCAAAAAACATGGTGTGGAATTTCTTTCAGCCAACCTATTTTCCAAGGGTAAAAGGCCCTTTAAGCCATACAAGGTCTTCAAAGTTGGAGACGCCAAGGTAGCAGTTATCTCTGTGCTTTCTTCCAGGCCAAATAAGATGTGGGAGGCGATGTCTATTTCTGTCACAAATCCCAGGCCATTTTTGGAAAAAACAGTGCCAGAGCTAAGAAAAGAGGCTGATCTTGTGGTGCTTCTTTCAAACCTTGGCGAAGTGGAAGACCGCAATTTGGTGAAGCAGGTTTCTGGTATAGATCTGGTGATCGGAAGCGGGCTTGGCTCAAGGTTTAAATTCCCTGTAAAGGTGGCAGATAAAACCTATATGGTAAGGCCTCAGAGCAGGGGTAAAAGCATAGGCTGGGTGGAAATTGATGTTCCGTTTACTGGCAAGAAAACAGAAATAAAGGGCGAGTTGGTTTTCCTTACTGGTGTGGTAAAGGAAGATCCTGAAGTAGCCAAAAAGGTAAAGGCCTTGAAAAAAGAAACCAGGGAATGGGAACGCATTCACAGGAAAAAGGTTTCCTCAAGCCCAAGGGATAGAAAAAAGGCAGCTAAGAATAATCCATTTTTAAAGGCCCTTGAAAAGGCAAGGAAACAGAGAAAATCCCTGGATGCAAAAGGTGGACAAGGTAACGGTACAACCCTTATGGAAATTCTGAAAAAAGGCCAAACCAAGCAGCCTGCTGCACCAAATAATCAAGATTCATTAAGGCTTAAGTAAAGAACAATAGCAACCAAAAAGACAAAATCCAATCAATGTGTCAAATGCGGCTCATGCCTGGCTGTATGCCCTGTTTATAGGGTTACCAGGCATGAGCGCTTTTCTCCCAGGGGCAAAAATACCCTTATCCAGCAGCTGGGTTCATTAAGAAAGAGCAATCAAGATCTTACATTGGTTTCTGAGACCATTAAGGCATGCCTTCAGTGCGGAGCCTGTGCCCATGTTTGCAATGCTGGTGTAGAGGTGGATGCCATAATAAGGGAAACAAGGGCTTTGGGAGGAGCCAAAAGCAGCCCGCCTTGGTGGCTTAAATCCATATTTGCAAATCCAAAGGCAGTTGAGCAGGCAGCCTCTTTTGCCTCGCGTCACCCTTATGCAGCTGGTTTGGGTTTGAGGCTGCTTGGGGCACAATTTGGACAGGAAGCCCAAAAAATGGCTGATTTTTTGGCCAAAGAGCCCTTTTTGTCATCACAGGATGTAGAGATAAAGGGAAACAAGAATGGGCCAACGGTGCTCTTTTTTGTGGGATGTATCCAAAATTTATGCTTTACAGAGGCTGCAAAGGCGATATTGGAATTGTTGCTTGCTGGAGGTTTCCAGGTATTCTTGCCAAGAAATCAAGGATGCTGTGGTATGGCCCTTTTTTCAGCTGGTGCATTTGCAGAGGCCAAAAAGGCTGCGGCCCACAATCTTCAAATAATTATGAAGCAAAGGCCAGACTTTATTGTAACAGGGTGTGCCACATGCGCCTCAATGATCTCAAAATGGGGAGAATTGTTTGGAGATGATGACCCTCTAAAACAGGCAGCAGTAGATTTTGGAAAAAAAGTCTATGAGTTTTCAGCCTTTATTAGAGATCATTTGGATGTTGATGCAGTCAAAAGGGCTTCTTGGAGTGAGGGAAAAAGGGTTGCTTACCACTTGCCATGCCATCAAAAATATGGGTTAAAGCAGGAAAAGAGCAGCCCACAACTTCTGGCAAAGGCCTTTGGGGAAGATTTTGTGGAAATGGATCAGGGCTGCTGCGGACAAGGCGGGCTTTTTGGCATCGGCCATCCAAAAGAATCGCATGTTTTGGCAGAAAGGCGGGTTCAAAGTGCTGAGGATGTCAGGGCATCCCTTGTTGTAACCACCTGTTCTGGATGCTTGCTCCAATGGAAGATGGCCATTAAAAAAGAGAATGCAGGGCTTAAAGCTTGTCATTTGGCAGAGGTGCTAAATTGGTAAAGAGAGTTCAAGATCATTTTTCTAAAAAGGCCAAGAGTGAGGGGTATCCGGCCCGTTCAGTCTATAAGCTTCAGGAGGCCCAGAAAAAATATAAATTCCTTAAAAATGGCCATAGGGTGTTGGATCTTGGTGCTTCACCAGGCTCATGGTCCAAATATGCTGCGTCTGTTGTGGGTAAAAAGGGCAAGGTGGTTGCAGTGGATCTGAATCCCCTGGCACATGATTATCCAAATGTCATTCAGATAGAGGCAGATATCTATGAATTGCCTGTGGAGAAGCTCAAAGAAATTTCGGAATGTTATGATATTGTTTTGAGTGATATGGCCCCAAAGACCAGCGGCCGGAAAGATGTTGATCATTTGCGTTCTATTAATCTGGCTGAAAGGGCGCTGGAGATAGCAGTGGAGCTGCTTTGTCCTGGTGGCATATTTTTTTGCAAAGTCTTTCAGGGGGGCAGCTTTGATGAATTTAGGAATATGTGCCGCTCCTACTTTAAGAGCGTAAAGGTCTTCAAGCCTAAAAGTTCACGCTCTGAAAGCGTGGAGACCTTTCTCTTTTGTTCGGGTCTTAAGGATAATTCTTGAGCTTAAATATTTTTTTAAGAATAGTAGTTTACTTGGCTTGCTAAGGTTATTTTTCCCGCTTTTTCTAGGTGGAAACATTCTATAAGGCCGATGGGTTTGTCTATCAAGGCTATCTCTAAAAAATCGGAATTTTGTTAGATAGCAAGGCGCATGAAAGAAATAACCGCAGCCACCATGCGAAACGCGTGGTTTCGATGATTATGTCTTGTGCATGGTGTACCTATTTCGTTATTAATTCGGGCCGTACAGCCGAGGTTGGTCTTGGGGTGGCTCTTGAAGGGTTTTTAGCGTGAGATACAGCACATGCTGGTATTGTTGCACGAAAAGAACTCTAAAAACCCAGAAAGAGACACCCCAAGACCTTGTAATAAAAAGCTGCTTTTTTCAAATTTATGCGTCTTTTTAAAA
>JAMOVF010000038.1 GCA_027061625.1 Deltaproteobacteria bacterium | reverse complement strand
AGGAAACTCTCTGCCTAGAGAAATAGATAAGATGAATGAACATCTCAGGTCTAGATTGAGTAACGGGTTAATTACTACTATTAACCCACCTGAATTTTCAACAAGAAAGAAAATCTTGCAGAGAAAGGCTAAAAGCCAAGGAATTGTGCTTGATGACGAATTGGCTGAGTTCCTTGCTCATCACTTAAAGGGAGATATCAGAAGGATAGAAGGCGCAGTAGTAGGTTTGATTGCCAAATCCACCCTTCTAAATTATCCAATCAATATGGACTTGGCCAAGGAGGTATTAAAAGAGCTCCTGGGTGAGCCTCCAACGGTGACAATCAAGGCCATAAAAGATATGGTATGCAAGCATTTCCAGATAAGTAATGAAGAAATTCGTTCTAAATCCCGTAAAAAAGCAATATCTTGGCCACGTCAAATAGCAATGTATCTGGCAAGGGAGTATACTGACTCCACCCTTGAATCCATTGGCAAGGAGTTTAACCGGGATCATGCCACCGTGGTTCATGCCATCAAAAAGATGAAGAAACAGCTGGTGCAAAATAGCAAGCTGCGCAACCAGGTGGAATTTCTCAGGGATCGTTTGGAGAAAAGACGCTGGCAGGAATAGAGATTCCTAACGATGCTTGGAAAGCCTTGGCAGAGGTACAAGGCAATATTTTAACCACTGAATATCCAGATTTGGCCTGTTACGGATATGATGCCAGCGGCCTTACTGGCATTCCACATGCTGTTGCTCTTCCCTCTGATGTAGAACAGGTCTCAGAGATTTTAAAGATTTGTCATAAATACAAGATCCCCATATATCCAAGGGGAGCTGGTACAGGCACCACAGGAGCTGCCTTGGCACAGCATCAGGGGTTGCTTTTAAGTCTTACCAAGATGTGTGAAATAATAGATATTTCAACAGAAGATCTTACAGCCGTTGTGGAGCCTGGTGTTATTACTGGCGACCTCCAAAAAAAGGCAGCCAAACAAGGGCTTTTCTATCCGCCAGACCCTGCCAGCAAGGATTTTTGCACCATAGGAGGAAATGTGGCAACGGGAGCAGGGGGGGCTACTGCTGTAAAATATGGTGTAACAAGAGATTATGTTATGGCCTTGGAAATCGTGCTTCCAGGAGGCCAGGTCATCCATGCAGGGGCTAAAACGGCAAAAGGTGTTGTTGGATATGATCTTGTGAGGCTTTTTGTTGGCTCCGAAGGAACTTTGGGTGTTGCCACTAAGATATGGCTTAAATTGTTGGTTGCCCCTGAAAGCGTTGGTACTCTAGGGGCCTTTTTCAAGGATGAAAAGGAGGCCGGCCATGCAGTAGTTTCACTTTTCAAGGCTGGTATTACTCCCAGATGTGCTGAACTTTTGGACAACAGCTCACTTGCAGTAGTAAAAGATATGCTCCCATTCAATGTACCCAATAATGCCCGGGCCATGGTCATTGCTGAAGTAGATGGTTTCAAAGAGTCCATAAAGGCCCAGCTGGATAGAGTTGTTGATGTATTTCAGAACAACAGTGCCAAATCTATTATTATAGCCCAGAATAGCAGTGAAGCAGAACTTATATGGAAGGCAAGACGCAGCTTGTCTCCAGCCATAAAACAACTTGGCTTTAGTGGTAAAATCAGCGAAGATATATGTGTCCCAAGGCATTGCTTGCCAGAGATGATAGAGGCAGTCTATAACTTGTCAAAAGAGACAGGAATAAAAATCCTCTGTTTTGGCCATGCAGGGGATGGAAATTTGCATATAAATGTGTTGTTTGATAAAGAGAGCCAGGAAGATCAAAAAAAGGTGTCAGTGCTAATTCCTGAAATTATGAAATTGGCAATTAGGTTTGGAGGCACCATATCTGGTGAGCATGGAGTTGGATTAACAAAAAAGGAATTTCTTGATCTAGAAATAGGTCCTGTTGAATTATCTATTATGAAAAACATAAAAAGAGCATTTGATCCCCATAATATCATGAATCCTGGGAAGGTCTTTTAAGGTTTTGCCTAGCTATGAAGGTATCAGTCATAATAGCTGCTGCAGGCATGGGGCGCAGATTTGGTTCTGATATTCCCAAACAGTTTCTGGAACTTAACGGAAAACCAGTGCTTGCATGGAGTATGGAGAGGATATGCCAATCCCCTATGGTGGGGGAAATGGTGGTTGCAGTGCCTCCTATTGAAGAAGGGTATGCCATTAAAGCGGTAAACTCAGCAGATGTTCATATTCCTGTGAAAATAGTGCCAGGAGGAGCCACCAGACAGGAAACTGTCAAGAATGGTGTGCAGGCAGTTGATGAAAAATTCAAGTGGATAGCAGTTCATGATGCAGCCAGACCCCTTATTAAAATGGCAGACTTTGAGGCCACATGCCTTATGGCCCGTGAGGTTGGGGCAGCTATATTGGCTGTTCCCATACAGGATACTGTAAAAGAGGTGATGGATGATGGCCTTGTCGTCAAAACATTAGACAGAAGCAGGCTATACCTTGCCCAAACACCCCAGGTTGCCAAAAAGGAAGATTTGATGAATGCCTATGAAAAGGCGGCCGCTAATAATTTTAAGGCAACAGATGAATCCTCTTTGTTGGAAGCAGCCGGCTATCCAGTGGCTGTGGTAAAGGGTTCCACCACCAATATAAAGATTACCACCAAAGAAGACCTGATTCTCGCAGAGGTCCTTATGAAAATGGAAGAAAGGGCCTCTGAAAAATAGGTGCGGTTTTGTTCAGGGTTGGATTTGGCTATGATGTTCACAGGCTTGTTTTAGGAAGGCCCCTTTTTCTTGGAGGCGTTGAAATCCCTTTTTCAAAGGGCCTTCTTGGCCATTCTGATGCAGACGTCCTTTTACATGCCCTCTGCGATGCCATGCTTGGCGCCTGCGGCCTTGGGGATATAGGACGCCATTTTCCAGATAAAGATCCAAAATTTAAAGGTATCTCAAGCCTGATCCTGCTTGAGCAGGTGAATCAGATGATCAGGCAAGAGGGGTTTTATCTATCCAATGCAGATCTCACCGTTGTGGCACAGGAACCCAAGGTAGTTCCTTATGCAGAAAAGATGCAAAAAAAGATTTCTGAGGCGTGCCAGGTTGAGCCAGCAGCGATCAATATCAAGGGAACCACCACCGAGGGCCTGGGCATTACGGGACGGGGCGAGGCCATAGCTGCCTATGCAGTTGTTATGCTTTCAGGGGCAGATAGAACTTAGGCATCTTTCAGCCACTCTTCTATTTGAAAAGGGGTGGGCGTTCGCCCTTGGCAAACTACCTTGTCATTTATTACCAGGGCTGGGGTGTTGAAGACACC
>JAMOVF010000037.1 GCA_027061625.1 Deltaproteobacteria bacterium | reverse complement strand
TTCAAAGGCCGTTCTTCTCTGTCGGCAATGCTCAAAGATTATGCGTGCCTTGCAGAAGGCCTTGTTCACCTTTATGACATCACCCAGGAGCCTGAATGGCTGATGAGAGCTGAGAAATTGGCCGAAGAAATGGTGGCCAAGTTCTGGGATCAGCAATCTGGCGGCTTTTTTATGACAGACGCTGTAGGAGATGGCACGCCGCTTATCACCAGGCCCAAAGAAGGGGGCGACGGAGCCACACCTTCTGGTAATTCTATTGCTGTTCATCTGATGGCCATGCTGGCCGCAAGGACGGGTTCGCCTCAATATATGGCAAAGGCCCAAAAAACGCTGGAAGCCTTTGCCCAGGAAATCAACCAGCAGCCTGCCTCCTTTACATATATGCTCATTGGGGCAGCAGAGGCCTTATATGGTGAAACCGGGCCTAAACAGTATGGTGGGGCCATGGGTAAAGTGATGGCCCAGGCAGCCTGGGTTGCTTCCGATACCATAGAAGTGACTATTTTTTTGAAAAATGGGTTCCATATCAACACAAATGCCCCTTCAGATAAAGGTTTAATACCTACTTCTTTGAAACTCTCCCCAACCAGCAAGGGATGGCGCCTGGAGCAAGTAACCTATCCAAAACCAGCAAAGATAAAGTATGGGGATTTGAAAACAGATCTGCCTGTATATACTGACAAGGTCCGTATTTTTGCAAAGGTCAAGGCTACTGAATCAAGGCCTCTGAAAGGGCCGGTGCTGGCACTTTCCATGCAGGTGTGCAGCTCAAGGGAGTGCCTTGCACCTGATATCTTAACCCTGAGCCTGGGCCTGCCCAAATAGTGCTTTTGTCATCAACTAAAATATAGTAGTTTTTCCCAATTCATTGCTTTAGGCAATCTCTAAAGCTCTAAGTTATGAGAGATTGTCCTTAAAACTTGTTTGAAAGCGAGGGGGGAACAGCCTTTTGAAGATTGCTCTGGCGCAGTTTGATGCTGTAATAGGTGATTTTGAAAACAACCTTTCCAAAATGAAGGCACAGGCTGAAACTGCTATCCAAAAGGGATGCGACCTGATTATCTTTCCAGAAATGTGCATATGCGGTTATCCGCCTAAGGATCTCTTGGAGAGAAAAGATTTTGTACAAGACACATTAAAAGCAACCCATAATGCAGTAAAATCAATAAACAATATTGGAGTAATAGCTGGCACTATTGATGAGAACCCGAGCGGGCGTGGAAAGCCTTTATTCAATACGGCTATCTTTTTTGAAAATGGTGAAATAATACACAAGGCCTATAAAAGGCTGCTGCCTTCATATGATGTGTTTGATGAAACGCGCTATTTTGAGCCAGGAGAAGGCGGAGAGCCAGTGGAATACAAAGGCTTCAAAATAGGCTTGACTATATGCGAGGATATATGGTTTGCCCCTTTGCATTATGAGATAAATCCTGTGCAAGAGCTGGCAGACAAGGGAGCAGATCTCTTTATTACCATATCTGCCTCCCCCTTTGATATTTACAAAGCAGAACAGCGAAAAAAGCTGCTTGAAGACCTTATCTCTACTTATAACAAGCCTTTTCTTTATTGCAATTTAATAGGGGGGCAGGACTGTATCCTCTTTGATGGAAGGAGTGAGGCCTTTGCCCCTGAGAAAGGCCTTTTTGCCCAGGCCAGCGATTTTAAGGAAGACATAATCATTCTTGATCCTGTTACACTTAGCGGAGAAATACATCCTGTTACGCAAAATAGTGAAGAGGCAGTTATAGAAGCGCTTAAATTGGGACTTACCGATTATATGAAAAAATGTGGCTTTTCAAAGGTGGTGCTTGGTTTAAGCGGTGGAATTGATTCTTCTGTTACCTGTACCATTGCAGTAGAGGCCTTGGGGCCAGAAAATGTCTTGGGCGTATTAATGCCTTCTCCTTATACATCGGCCCATTCCATTGAAGATGCAGAGGCGCTGGCAGCCAATTTAGGCATAGAGACTGTTACCTTGCCCATAACAGAGATTTTTTCAGCTTATATTGAAACGCTGTCGCCTGTTTTTGAAGGCAAGAAAATGGATGTTACAGAAGAGAATATACAGGCAAGGATTAGGGGAAATCTGCTTATGGCCTTGTCCAACAAATTGGGTCATTTGGTATTATCCACTGGTAATAAGACAGAGCTGGCAGTGGGTTATTGCACCCTCTATGGCGACCTGAGCGGAGGTTATGCCTTGATATCTGACGTGCCCAAGACCATGGTTTATAAGCTGGCCACCTTCCTAAACAGTGCTAAAGAGGTGATACCTGCCAGGGTGCTTACCAAACCGCCTTCAGCTGAATTGAGGCCAGATCAGAAAGATCAGGATGACCTGCCACCTTATGAAATCATAGATGCTATTTTGGAACACTATCTGGAACACAACACTCCTATTCAAGAGCTGGCAGCAATGGGGTATGATATTGAAATAGTAAAAAGAATCACCTCTATGGTGGACCGGAGTGAATATAAGCGCAGGCAGGCACCGTTAGGCCCCAAGGTCACATCCCGCGCCTTTGGATGCGGTCGGCGTTATCCTATTTCCCACAGGTATAGGCCATGGAACGAGCTTTGAAAAAATGGAAAAAGGCATCTACATAAAAGAGCTACCTGAAGCCGGGGCCATTAGCGGCATTTTTTGTGTAGCTGAAAAGAGACTTCTTCAAACAAAAAATGGAGCGCCATATCTTGCCCTCACCCTTATTGATAATAGCGGAGAGGTAGAGGCCAGGCTATGGGAAAATGCCCACGAGCTTGCGCAGCTCTTTGAAAAAGGCGATTTTCTCTTTGTTTCTGGCGAATGCCAGAAATTTCGTGATGCCGTACAAATCAAGATAAATAATCTTCAACGTTTATCTGAGGATCAAGTTGAGCCAATGGCATTTTTGCCAGCATCTGAAGCAGACCTGGATGTACTTTGGCGTGATTTTGTCAAGCTTTCCCGCCAGGTAAAAGATTCTAACCTTGCCATACTGCTTCGTACTATGGTTAAGGACGGCAGATTTAAGGAGCTCTTTACCACAGCTCCTGCAGCCAAAAGGATGCATCACGCCTATTTGGGCGGCCTGCTGGAACACAGCGTCTCTGTGGCCAAACTGGCGTTGCAGGTGCTCAAACACTATGCTCACCTGGATAAAGATCTCCTTCTGGCTGGGGCACTGTTGCATGATATCGGAAAGACCAGGGAATTATCCTACACTAAACCGCCTATTGATTACACTGATGAAGGCAGGCTTATAGGCCACCTGGTATTAGGAACACAAGAAGTTGATTATTATGCAAAGATT
>JAMOVF010000036.1 GCA_027061625.1 Deltaproteobacteria bacterium | reverse complement strand
TGTCTGGAGCTGGCAAGTTCTGTACCCCCATATGAGGTTGCCGCTTTATTCATGGTTGGCTGCGGCCTTTTTAGTGGCATTTTTCAGTATATATCCATTGATCCAGGTTGCATTCCTGCTTGGCCTACTTTTCCCTTTTCTCATGCTGCATCTCTATTTGTTGCTGGATAATGATAGTTCAGCACATTTTTCATCCTTACTCATAAGAGTTGGCTTAGGTATAAGCCTTGGCAACCTGCTCATATTTTCTTTTGAAAAAATCCCTTACCCTCTTGGTATAATTTGGTTGAGTCTTGCCCTTGGAGGGTGGCGTATCAAACGGCCTTATCCCAATAGTGAACGCCCCACCGGATGGTTCAGATTTGAAGGCAGCTATGTGAGCTTCTTGGCCTTTATATTCTGTTTTTATACTATTGGAGGGTTATATTATAGATTTTTAGGGGAAATAGAGAACTCCCATGTCCACTACTTTGCGGATTGCTGTTATTTATTGTATGTGGCTGGCATAGGAATTTGCATGCTGATATCCAAATTCCACGCAAGATTTGCTCCTTTTGTGGCCATAGCAATTATGGGGTATGCCCTGCTTTTCATGATGCCTCCTTCAAAGGTATCCCATTATGCAATTGGTGTAATGGAGGTTGGCTTTGGGATAATGGATTGTTTTTCCGTGGCCTTTATCTTAAGCCAAGCTGCCACTCTTTGGGAAGCAGGCGTAGGGTTGGCTGTCTTTCCGCTTTCTCTGCTGCTCAGCGGATTTATTATGGATTATTTCGTCCAGGGTATTTCTATGGACTTGAAATGGGGATTAAGTTTTCTATTTTTAACATTACTTCCATTGGGGTCTTTTTCTATAACCAACCAAAGAAGAAAAGCTGTTAAGGTGCCAGCCCTTCCACCGCCTCTTCCAGGAGCAGCTATTACAGCAAATATCGAAAAAGGATACAGAACCCAGACATCCGCTCACCATGCTGCTGATAAAGGCGTGGTTGCACCGCCTGAAATTGCTGCTATGGCAAAAGCTATGGGCCTTACCAAAAGGGAGAAAGAAGTATTTGTACTTCTCCTACAAGGCAAAAAGTTAAAGGATATTGCAAAAGAGCTTGGTCTTGCCCTTGGATCAATCAAGGCCCTAAGCAGCAGGGTTTATGAAAAGGCCGGTGTTAAAGGGCGGAAAGGACTTTTGGAACAAATAAACAAGAGCAGTTTGCAAAACTAATATGATGAATGTTTTTTATATTAATTGTAGATTGATTCACCCTAAACAAAAAAGAAAAATGGCTATTAATCATGAAGAATAAAAAAACACTCGTTCACTGCCCCAACTGCAAAAAAAAGACGAAATATGAAGGCAATCCTTACAGGCCGTTTTGCAGTAAAAGATGTAAAATGGTTGATTTAGGCTCTTGGCTCAAAGAAGAGTATCGTATTCCAGTTCAGGATAAGGATGGCTCTGAGCCTATAACTCACCAATAAGGAGATATATTCTATGGCTGACTATGATGTGGTAATTATAGGGTGCGGCCCGGCAGGGTTACAGGCTGCGATACATGCGGCCAGGCAAAGGGCCAAAGTTATGGTTTTAGGAAGACTTGAGGCCAGCAGCCTGTTTAAGGCGCATATCGAAAATTATCTATGCGTTCCTGGAGTGACTTTAGGGGAAGAGATGCTGAAAATAGGCGTTGAGCAGGCCAAAACTTTTGGTGCTGAAGTCATTCATGAAGATGCTGTTTCGACATCGCAAGACAATGATATTTTTTATGTGGAGGCCGAAAGCGGCCAAAGGCTCAGCACCTATGCCCTTATTATATGTACAGGGGTATCCAGAAAGGGCTTGGGAATCCCAAGGGAAAAGGAATTTGTAGGCAAAGGTATTAGCTATTGCGTTGATTGTGATGCAAATTTCTATAAAGGGGCAAAAGTCGCTGTGGTTGGAGATGGGAGTGCTGCTGCTCATGGAGCGCTAACATTGTCTAAAATAGCTTCAGAAGTCCATCTTATTACCAAAAACTTGGACGTAAGCAAAAGCTTGCTTGATGAGTTAAAACATTCCAATGTTCAAATCCATGAAGGCCGCAGCATAAAGGAGCTCAAAGGGGATAATGAACTTAAGGCTATTGTTCTTGATAATGATCAGGAGATATCGGTTGACGGCCTTTTTATAGAAAAAGGCGCTAAGGGTGCCATGCAGCTTGCAGCCTTTTTAGGGGTCAATCTTGATCCTGAAAAGTTTACTTATATTGTGACCAATAAAAAACAGGAAACTAATATTGAAGGGATATATGCGGCTGGTGATATTTGCGGGCCTCCCCTGCAGATGGCCAAGGCCGTAGGAGAAGGCTGTGTAGCAGGTTACTACGCAGGCAGATATGCCCTAAAAAAGAGACGGAAGGAAAATAAAGGGAATGATTCTTAAAGATAATGTAGTTGGACCGCTGGCTGTCAGGGCATACACCATTGGATGCCCTGAAACCGGAGAGGCAATAATAGTAGATCCTGCTGGCAGCGAAGAAATGCTGGCAGACCAGATCAAAAAAGAAGGGCTGCATCTCAAGTATATAGTCAATACCCACGGCCACCCCGACCATACTTGCGGAAATCGCAAGATGAAAGAGCTGACGGGCGCACCTGTGCTCATGCACAGAGATGATGATATCCTGCATAGGCAGCCAGAAATAGTTGCCATGTTCAAGGCATGGGGCTTTGAACCAGCACCTCCAGCAGACCAATATATTGATGAAGGCGATATTATAAAGGTTGGGACATTGAGATTCAAAGTCCTCCATACACCAGGCCATTCCCCTGGCTCTGTATGTCTATATGGCCATGGCCATGTAATTACTGGAGATACGCTTTTCGTGGGGGCAGTGGGCAGAACAGATCTACCAGGCGGCTCCATGGAGACCTTGATCAAGTCCCTTAAAGAAAAAATTGTTCCCTTGCCAGATGAAACCATAGTATTGCCAGGCCATGACTATGGCGCTACTCCCACTTCCACCATAGGCAAGGAAAAGGCCACAAACCCTTACATATATGAATATTGCCTCTGAAAAAAAGCGGGCAGGGAATAGAAAGAAAAACACACAACCAGGCCTAAAGAAACAAACTCCAAAGGAGCAGATAGAGAAGTTAATCAAAGAATGCAACCTTGCCCCTCCATCTGCCCTACCAATTTCAAGATCGTGGGATGAAATAAAGGAGGCTATACAAAGGCATCAAGTTACTATAGTTGTTGGAGAAACAGGCTCTGGCAAAACCACTCAGATCCCTAAAATATGCCTTGCAGCAGGGCTTGGC
>JAMOVF010000035.1 GCA_027061625.1 Deltaproteobacteria bacterium | reverse complement strand
AGGCCTGCATAGGCTCCTTAAGGAAGCTGGATGTTCAAACTTCTAAAGACGGCACAGTAAAGTTTGCTTGGCTGCTGAAAGATGGGCAGATTATCGAAAGCGTATTGATCCCGGAACGAAGCCATTTCACTCTATGCCTCTCCACACAGGTAGGCTGTGCCATGGGATGCGCCTTTTGTCATACTGCAAAAATGGGTTTTAAACGTAACCTTACGCCTGGCGAAATAGCAGGCCAGGCGCTTGCGGCCTTGGAACATTCTTCAGCAGGATCTGATCTGAAAAACTTGGTTTTTATGGGAATGGGAGAACCCCTTGCCAATTATGACAATTTAATAAAGGCCCTTCAAATCTTGACTGATGATCATGGTCTCAATTTCTCTTGGCGGAGAATCACAGTTTCAACTTGCGGCCTTGTACCCCAGATGCTCCGTTTGGGCAAAGATGTGGATGTTGGACTTGCCATCTCCCTCCATGCACCAGATAATGATTTAAGGTCCAGGATTATGCCTATCAATCAGAAGTTTTCTTTGGATGAACTTATTGAGGGTTGCAGGCAATATCCATTGTCCAAGAGGAGACGCATCACCTTTGAATATATCCTCCTCGGAGGACTTAATGATTCAGTTGACCATGCCAAGAAACTGGCCAAGCTTCTGAGAGGTATCCGCTCTAAGATCAATCTCATTCCATACAACCACAGCCCGGATCTGCCATTCAAATCACCTGAATGGTCTGATGTAGAGGCCTTTCGCAACGAGCTTATGCGCCACAATTACACAGCCATTGTGCGCAAGAGCAAAGGCACAGATATAAAAGCAGCCTGCGGCCAATTATATGCGGAACATAGTAAGCGTGTGCAGACCGCTTGCGCTTCCATTTCATAAAGAAACAACATATATTAAGCACATGAAGAAAATATTGGTATATCCAGATGAAATTTTGCGCACCAAGGCAAAACCTATAAAAAATATTGATGGTGAGCTCCAAAAGCTAATCGATGAGATGGCTGAAACCATGTACAAAGCCAAGGGTGTTGGCCTTGCAGCTAATCAGGTGGGGGTATTGAAGCGGCTTTTTGTTATGGATGTCACCCAGGGCGAAGATGGGAAAAGGGGCGAACTGGTAGTGCTCATAAATCCGAAAATAATTGGCTGTGAAGGCCAGGAAGTAATGGAGGAGGGTTGCTTGAGCGTGCCAGATTTCAGCGCAAAATTGAAACGTCCTGCCACTATATGCGTCAAGGCCTTTGACAGGGAAGGAAATGAAATAGAGCTTGAGGGAAGCGGTTTGTTTGCCCGCTGCGTACAGCATGAATTGGACCATTTGGACGGTATATGCTTTGTGGACAGGTTGAGCCCTATTAAAAAAGCCATGTTCCGCAAACGGTGGCAAAAAATCAGGGCTGAAAAGGAGCAAAAGGTTTGATGATGGCAGAGCCGTTGAAAATAGTGTTCATGGGTACCCCTGAATTTGCTGTGCCGAGCTTAAAGGGTTTGATAGCTGGTCCAGACGAGGTAGTGGCAGTAGTGACCCAGCCAGACCGGCCGAAGGGCCGGGGGCGCAAGCTTCAGCCGCCGCCTGTGAAAATAGTGGCAGAACAGGCAGGAATCGAAGTAATGCAGCCTCAAAAGGCATCGTCTCCTGAATTTATCGAAAAAATACGTTCTCTTGCACCAGATTTGCTTGTTGTAGCTGCATATGGCCAGATACTCAAGCAGGAACTGCTTGATGTTCCAAAGATCATGCCCATCAACGTCCACGGTTCCATTTTGCCTAAATACCGGGGTGCAGCACCTATCCAGTGGGCTATTTTAAATGGAGAAAAAGAGACCGGTATAACTATAATGAAGATGGATGCCGGTATGGATACAGGCCCTATTCTACTTCAAGAGTCTATTCCTATAGGAGAAGAAGAGACCTTTGGAGAACTGTATGAACGTATGGCCCAGCTAGGAGCAGAACTCCTTTTAAAGGCCATAGAGGGAGTGAAACAGGGTAAAATTGCGCCTGTAGCTCAACCTGAAGAGGGCGTAAGCTATGCCCCCTTTATAACAAAGGAGATGTGCCTCATAGATTGGTCCAAATCTGCCCAAGAGATAAGTTGTCTTGTAAGGGCGCTTGATCCTTCGCCTGGGGCCTATACATTCCTGCATGGTAAGAGGTTGAGGCTTTATAATCCGTTTCTGCTATCTGATAATGGCGGTGACCACGCAAAAAAGCCGGGTACCGTGCTAAATGCTGGTTCAAATGGGCTGATGGTGGCCACTGGTAATGGTTTGTTGGGATTTAGGCAGGTGCAGCTGGCTGGTAAAAAGAGGATGGATATATCTTCTTTTATCCAGGGCAGAAAAATAGAGCCCAACACAATTCTTGGAGAAAGAGCCCCTGACTAAAAAGAAGCTGCACAAAGTTAATGCCCGCCAATTAGCAGTTGAGTGCCTGGTGGCCTGGGAAAGGCAAAGCCCTGATAAACGGCTGCCCCTTAATAATTTGGCATCTGATTTTCTCAATAAGCATAATATATCCACTGTTGAAAGACGTCTGTTCTGGGAATTAGTAGTTGGATGTGTGAGATGGCTTAGGTTATTGGATTACCATGTAGGGCTGCACCTTAAGAAATCAAAGTCTAGTTTACCTATTTTAGTGAGAAATTGGCTCAGGGTTGGGGCCTATCAATTACTCTTCCTGGAAAAAATTCCTCCGTCGGCAGCAGTAAACGAGACCGTAAAAGGCCTTAAAAAATCCAAGGCCAGGTGGGCTTCAGGGCTGGCAAACGCAGTTTTGAGGAAAATTGCAGTTATTAGGGAAAAAGAGGGTATGGAGGCAGCCAGAAAGGTGCCAGGCCCTATACGGTCTCCAGCAAAGAAAATTTCCATTGAAACATCCCATCCTGAATGGATGGTAAAGCGGTGGATAGAGCGCTATGGCCAAAATAGAGCACAACTTTTATGCAGAGTAAACAATTCAAGGCCTCCTCTTACGTTACGTACAAATACACTTAAATGTACCAGGGACGAAGTGATTGCCTTACTCCATGAAGAAGGTCTTAAACCTAGGCCTGGCAAAATGAGCCGGGAAGCAGTGATCATAGAAGCTGATCATATCAGCATAACGGAACTTCCAGGCTTTTCAAAAGGGCTTTTTCAGGTGCAAGATGAGTCGTCACAATTAGTATCGCACCTTTTAGCCCCAAAACCAGGCGAAAAAGTGCTTGACCTGTGTGCTGGTCTGGGAGGAAAGACCACCCATATGGCAGCTTTGATGAAAAATATGGGGACTATCATAGCCACAGACACAAACAGCAAGCGCTTGGCACT
>JAMOVF010000034.1 GCA_027061625.1 Deltaproteobacteria bacterium | reverse complement strand
TTGCCTTCCCCTTTGCAAATAGGACACTGGGCGGCTTTACCGCTGGTATCTATGCCCTGGCCCATACAAGACGGACATATACCCTCTTTGGGAATAGATATTTCCACCTCCCTGCCTAGAGCCGCATCCTTAAAGTCAACCTCCATGCGATAGAAAAGATCCTCACCCTTTATTGGGCCACGCTGCCTGGCACGCGATTCAAAACCAAACAGGTCCTCAAATATAGAACCTAGATCAGCTCCAAATCTATGCTCAAAATTTGTAAAGTCATAGGCGGTCTCTCCACCTGGAGTCCTAAAAGAGGCCGAGGATGCAGCCTGTCGCAGTTGATCGTATTCCTTACGTTTTTCCTCATTACTAAGGATTTCATAGGCCTCGCCTATCTCTTTAAATTTGGCTTCTGCCTCTGAATCACCTGGATTAACATCTGGATGATATTTTCTAGCGAGTTTTCTATATGCCTTCTTAATTTCATCCTTAGAAGCATTTGGTGAAACTCCCAACACCTCATAAAGATCCTTTTTTATCATAATTCACCTTCAACATTTCAAAAGTTAGCTATAATCTACCACCAAAGGGCCTTTCAACTAGAGAATATGATTCAGACCCAATTTCCTGTTTCAAAAAATCTAAACACTCTGCAATGCTTTTCAATGTGCAAAGCCTTTTTATCATGTAATGATAAAAGGCATAATTCCGTAAAATCCAATTGCAGAAATCAATAAACCGTCCAGTACGCATACTTTCAGGCAAATAGAATTCAAACAAAAAGGCTGCTTTTTCCAAAATATCCAATATATTTCCCCTCCACTTCATGCCATAAACCATCTCCCAAAATATCCAAGGCCTTATGACAGCAGCCCTTCCTATCATCACACCAGAACACCCCGTTTCTTCATGCATACGCAGGATATCCTCAACAGTCACGATGTCTCCATTTCCCACCACTGGTATCGCAAGTTCTTGCACCACTCTTTTGATCTCTTCCCACCTTGCAGGTCTTTTAAAACCATCTTTTGGGGTTCTGGGATGAACAACCACAAGATCCACACCATTTTCCTCAAGTCTCTTGCAAAAATCTATGAGTTTCTGCTCGTTATGATCCTCAATGGAACGAAGCTTTACAGACAAAAAACCACACACAGCATCCCGTACACTTCTCACAATCTCCAAAGCGTGATCTGGATCATTGAGCATGGCCGCTCCCCATCCATGCTTAGTAATGGCCTTTCTGGAACATCCCATGTTTATGTCAATACCATCAAAACCTTCCTTTTGCAGAATCACAGCAGCTTTAACCATAGTTGCTGCATCATTACCTACAAGCTGGGCTACCAAGGGCCGGTCTATAGCCCCCTTTTTTAGGAAAATATCATCTTTAATGGATCGATTGGCTACTATCCTTGAGTTTAGCATCTCTGTATAAAAGATTGAACAACCGCCAAGTTCAGCTATTAATTGGCGGAAAGCCACATGGGTAAGTCCTGCCATAGGTGCCAAAAACAATGGAACAGTGCTTAAGTGCTTGACTTTTTTGGGATCAATCTCATTTTTTGAGTTACAAGAGAAAGTTATCATTGAACCACAAATTTATTCTTGCTTTCTTAAAGAAAGTAGGTTAATATAGAATATTTAAATGGTAACAGAATTGGGCAAACAGTCACTTTCAACAAAACATAAACCAAATTATGGCAGTTGTAAAAAACATGACAAAAAAGGCAACCAAAAAGAAACCAGCGGAACCAAACTTTCTAGACAGGCTTTTGGCTGCAAGCCAGGAAGGCACCCTCACCTATGAAGCCCTGAATGACATCCTTCCAGAGGACATAAAAGATCCCCAGAAGCTGGAAGAAGTCTTTGAGATGTTGTGCCAAAACAACATCGAAATCAGCAGCGGGGCAGATGAGGCAGCAGCTGTAGACCTAGAACTGCTAGGCAAGGCCTTGGCATTTTCAGAAGTAAAAAAAGATGGCGACCCAAAAACCAAATCTGGAGAAGCCCCCACTGTAGCTGTAGATGCGGGCGGTTACACAGACTCAGAAGAAATAACCACAACCTATCTCAGGGAAATGGGCCGTTATGAGCTTCTTACACCTGAGCAGGAAGAAGAGCTTAGCAAGGCAATCAGAAACGGCTTTTATGGGATTGTTCAGGCTATTATGGACCACCCTTCTTCTCTGCCTGAACTGGAAGAGCTGCGTGAACAAATACGGGCGTGGAAGAGGCGCGACCCCAGCCTGAAGCCCAAAAAACAGCAGCTAAACTACATGGTAAAAACAGTAAAAGAGATTTGCCGTGCCCATGCAGATGTCCCTGAGCTGGAAACCCTTATCGGCCTTGTGCGCCAGCATGAATTAAACATCGAAAGGGCCAAGGATCAGATGATCAATGCAAATCTCAGGCTCGTGGTGAGCATAGCCAAGAGATATATGCATCAGGGGCTGTCGCTGGCCGATCTCATACAAGAAGGCAACCTGGGGCTTATGCGCGCTGTATTCAGGTTTGACTACAGCAAGGGCAATAAGTTTTCCACCTATGCTAGCTGGTGGATACGCCAGGCCATTACCAGGGCAATTTTGGACAAGACCAGGACCATCAGGCTGCCGGTGCATTTCCTGGAACTGCGCAGCCAGTTCTTCAAGGCCTTTTATGCCCTCTTGAAGGAATTGGGCAGAGAGCCCACCCCTGCCGAGATATCTGAAAGGACTGGGCTGCCCATGGAAAAGATTCTCTCCATATTGGAGGCCTCCAGGGAGCCCGTATCTCTAGAAACCCCTGTTGGAGATGAAGACTCCACCCTTGGCGATTTCATAGAAAACAAAGATGCTGTCTCTCCTTATGAAACAGTAAAAGATAGGGAGCTTACCGAGCGGATCAAAAGCATATTGGCCACTCTGAGCCCCCGCGAGGAAAAGATTATCCGCCTCCGTTTCGGTATTGGCGAAGACAGCGAATACACCCTGGAAGAGATTGGAAGGAGATTCAATGTTTCCAGGGAAAGGATTCGCCAAATAGAGAAAAAGGCATTGAACCGCCTTAGACATTCCAGCAGGCGCGATCAGCTAAAATATTTCTTGGACTAAACGGCTTTTTACAACAAACTGATAATTAAGGGGCCTTGTCTAGCAGATGAGGTCCCTTATCAATTCTGGAGCTTCCTTATCAAGATCATTTAAAACCAGTCCAGTCAATATCTTCGGATAGAAGAAGGTGGATTTATGGGGCAGAGTAAGCCCTGCATCAGACACATCCAGCACCTGTTCTACCGGGGTGGGCCTGAGATAGAATAGTACCTCGTTTTTCTTAAGCTCTTTCACAGCCTTTACTCCGTCAGGTTCAAACCGCAC
>JAMOVF010000033.1 GCA_027061625.1 Deltaproteobacteria bacterium | reverse complement strand
GAAGGTTTCAGGAGGGGATAAGGCTGCCAAGCTTTTTACTCCAGAGGCCCTGGAAACAGTGGCTGAATATACTGGAGGCATACCAAGGCTTATTAATTTGCTCTGTGATGCATGTATGGTAAACGCCTTTGCAGATGGAAAACATAAAATTGACCGTGAAGACGTGGAAGAGGTGGTGAAAGGGGAAGGTGCTGGTGCTTTTTGGCAAATTGCTGGTCAAGTGCACGAAAGTGATTTAGGCAAAGACACCTTATCAGATGCTGTAATTGCCGGAGATGGTTTGGATTTGGCCTCTAGGGTTGAAGGGTTGGAAAAACAGGTTCGGGAGCTGAGTGTAGGCCTGGTTACAGTCAATAGATTGCTGAATGAATGGCTTGCAGATATGAGACTTTTTAAAAAAGATTCTGAGCAGTCTGAGTCAAAATTGCTTGAAATGCTAGAGCTGGAGAGGAAAAAAGTTAACAAGCTCATGATCTACAAGACCCGTCTAGAAAAACAGCTCAGATCAAAACCAGCTCTTGAAAAGGCCCCTGAAAAATCTGAGCTTAATTTAAATGTATCTAAATCCACAGATTCTCAGCCGTCCAAGGGTAAAGCAAAGAGTAAATTTTGGCCTTGGTAGTCAGATGGAGATAGTGATGAAAAAAATAGTAAATAATTCCTTTTTTGCTGTCCTGATATTGTGCCTATTGGTTTCTGGTTGTGCCTCCCCTGAGGAAAAGAGGGATGCCTTTCTCAAAAAAGGGCAAGAGCTTGAAAAAAAGCAGGATTTTGTAAGGGCCAGGCTGGAATATAAAAATGCAGTGAAAGTGGATCCTGAATGTGTCGAGTGTTATGAACGGTTGGCCAACATAAATATGGCCATGAAGGATCTAAAGGGCGCATACATATCTTTAGCTAAAGCAGCGGAATTGGCTCCGGAAAGAAATGATTTGCAGATTGCATTAGCACGATTGTTGATTTTGGGGCGTGCACCTGCCAAGGCAGAGGAAAAATTGAGGGCTGTGTTGGCAAAAGAGCCGGATAATTGGAATGCGAAATTGCTTTTGGCCATGGCCTTAGCAGGTCAGAAAGATAAACAAGATGAGGCCCTGGCTATTTTAAAAGAATACAGGAGTGTGCATCCAGATAAGCCAGAAGGTTACATTTTGTCAGCAAAGATTCTGGCTAACAAAAATTTGGTATCAGAGGCAGAAGCCCTTTTGAAAGATGGCCTCCAAAAATGTTCAGATAAGAAAGGCATTTTACAGGCACTTTTTGCAATTTATGAACAGGATAAACGTTTTGACAAGGCCTTAGAGGTTGCTGAAGAATTAAACAGTCTTAATCCTGAAAATCCCTCAAATTACTTGGCTATGGCCAGAATCCATGAGCAGATGAAGGCCTTTGACCAGGCTCAGAAGGATTGGGAAACTGCCTTGGAAAAATCCAAATACGCTCCTGCTTTAAGATTGGCATATGCACAATTTCTGCTGCGCATCAAGAGGCCGTCTGAGGCTGAAAAGGTGCTTCAAGAGGGAGTAAAAGAAGATCCAAAGAATTTGGAGTTGCGTATTGGTTTGGCTGAATTGCTTACCAAAACAGGTAAAACAAAGGATGCCCTCAAGGTTTTGGAAGAAGCAGACCTGGAAAGTGCAACTCCTGCCGGCAAATTGGCATTGCAAAACGCCCAGGCCAAGGTGCTGCTGGCGTTGGGTAAGATTGAAGAAGCCCTTTCCAAGGTTGAAGAGATATTAAAGGAAAACCCAAAAGATGCTCAGGCACTATTGCTGAAGGCGCAGATAGCCATCCTGAAAAAAGATGGAGAAACAGCAATTGGAGCCTTGAGACAGTTAGTTGATGAGGCGCCCAACAATGTTGAATACCGGCTACTGCTTGCCCAGGCTCATATGATAAATAAAGAGTTTAAATTGGCTGAAGAGCAGCTTAAACAAGCCGTACAAATTGATCCGCATAATATAGTAGCATGGATAGAGCTGGCCAGGCTTCAGGCGATGCAGGATGACTTGGAAGGGGCCTTGGGAACTCTTAAGACAGCGATGAAAGAGAACCCTAAAGCCGCCCGTTTGGCTTATTTCCGTGCCGTTTTGAACTGGAAGGCAAAGAATATTAAAAAAGCTGAAAAATATTTCAAAAAAGCTATAGAATTGAATCCAGGCTGGCTTGAACCATATCGTGGTTTGGCCTCCTTGTATGCGAATTCAGCTGATAAAGAAAAGGCTGAAGAGAGCCTTAAAAGGGCCGTACAAGAGCACCCTAAAGCTGGCAATCTGAAAATTTTACTTGCCTCCTTTTATGAACAAACTGGTGAGCTTGACAAGGCCATCAAGATTTATGAAGACCTGCTGCAGCAGGCGCCAGACCATCCCCTTGTGTGCAACAATCTTGCTTATCTATATGCTGAGAACAGCTCTGATCCAAAAATTCTTCAAAAAGCTATGGATTTAATAGAGCGTGCACTATCTAAACTGCCTGATCAGCCAACGATTTTGGATACCAAGGCATGGGTTCTTTATAAAGCTGGCAAGCCTGAAGAGGCCCTTTCTATTCTTGAACAAGCGTTGTCCAAGGCCAAACTGCCTGCCCTTTTGTATCATAAGGCAGTTATCCTTTCATCACTTGGACAAAAGGAAGATGCTCGCAAGATCCTTTCTGAGCTGGTATCAGACAAAAGGAATTTCCCAGAAAAGAAAAAGGCGCAGCAGCTGTTGCTTAAGCTTGAAAAATCATCATAGGGAACCTATATGAAATCCTCTTAAGCATTTTGGGGGCCTTGACGCCAACTCCTATTGTGCGCATAATAGGAACAAAAATAAGGAGGCTTGTGATGGCCAAGACCCGTCTCAACATTAGCCTTGATCATGATCTTGCTGAGTTTGCCAAGGTATTTGCTGCTGAAAATCGTATTTCAGTAGCGGATATGATCACACAATACTTGCTGGCACTAAAACGGCGAGTCGAAGGCGAACAAATGGAAAAAATTCTTGCCCATCCGGCTTTTCAAAAGGCCATGGAAGACGCTCAGGCTAAACTCCGCACTGGAACAGCAGAGTGGCATTCATACGATGATGTCTTCGGGGATTGATGGAAGCCAGATTTGAAGCCGCATTCCTGAAGGCTTTAAAAAAGCACGCTTCAATAAAAAAACTGGTCAAGAGAAAAGTTGACATGATAATAGAAAATCCTATCGCTATTGGCGAACCGTTAAAGGGTAACTGGCGGGGATTTTATTCATGTCCAGTGAAGCGCAATTTCATCATTATTTACCTTTACTGCGAAGTGTGCAGGAAAAAAGGAGATAATGCTGTTGTAGCCTGTTCAGATTGCCAGGACACACCGGACAATACCATCAAGTTCGTTTTGCTTGGACCTCATGATGATGCCTATGGGATTTGATCTCTCTATGTTTTATAAAACAATGGTCTAAAATT
>JAMOVF010000032.1 GCA_027061625.1 Deltaproteobacteria bacterium | reverse complement strand
CAATAGAAAGAAACCCAGGCAGGTAAGTGCGATACAAAACACCACGGAAATTGCAATAAAGAGGCGCCGCGGATTTGCCTTCACTTTTTTAGTGGACTTTTTATTTTTATATGATGGTTTTCTGTTTCTAACCTTCCTCATGCCTTTTCCGTCCATATTTGGATTTCAGGTTTGAGCTCTATTCCTGTTTCAGCCTTAACCTTTTCCCGGATTAATTCCATCAAATCCAATACTTGTAGGCTGGTTGCCCGGCCCAGGTTTACAATAAAATTTGCATGTATTGGCGATATTTGGGCATCGCCCCTTGTAAGGCCCTTCAAACCACACAGGTCTATTATTGCGCCAGCCGAAGTGTTGCCTGGATTTTTGAAGATACAGCCAGCATTGGCCTTATTGAGCGGCTGAGAAATGCGCCTTTTTTTCATTATTGTACGAATTTTTTCAATTGATTTTGGGGCAGCTTCCTTTTTCAATAGGAGTCTTGCAGCCGATATAATGCTATTTTCTGGCAGATCTGAGCTCCTATAGGAGAGATTCAGATCTTTAACATCTACCCAGCGGCTTCCTCCTGGACCTGTCAGCAGCACAGAGCTCAACACATCTTTCATGGATTTGTCATTGGCGCCGGCATTCATAAAGATCGCACCTCCAACACTTGCAGGTATGCCAGCAAAATCCTCCAGCCCAGAAAGAGAATTATTGATAGCCCATGCAAGCAGTGCTTGCAGTTTCACTCCTGCTCCGACTTGAACCATATAGAAGGATCCGTTTGTCTGTTTTACTATTTCCGGAGAAGCATTGAGTGAATTAATAGCAATTACTGGTCCTATGCCTGCGTCATCCACTAGTAAATTTGTACCTTTGCCCAGAACATTATATCTTATAGAAAGGCGTTCAAGAATTTCCATTGCCTGTTCAAGGGCGGAGATAGACGTCGGCCTGATCAGCATACTGCTGGCCCCGCCAATCTTAAAACTGGTATATGGAGCCAGTGCTGCATGGGGTTGGCATTCTATTTCGCCTATTTTATGCAAATCCTTATAGAGCGATTCCATAGCCAGGCTGTTCCAATAGTTCATAAATTTGCGGTCCGATCTTACCAATGCTCCCTGCACCCATGGTGATTATCACATCCCCAGGTTTGGCTGCTTTTATCACCCTGTTAGGCATTAGATCAACGCTTTCCACATATTCCACCAATCCGCCCCAGCTTTTTTGTACCTCTTTCGCAAGCCTTTCCCCTGTAATGCCCAAGATAGGCGGCTCACTAGCTGGATATATTTCAGTAATCCATAGCAAATCTGCATTGCGGAAGGCTATGGCAAAACGGTCCATCAGGGCCTTTGTCCTGGTGTAACGGTGCGGCTCAAAGAGCACCAGCAGCCGTTTATCAGGCCAGCATGCCCTAGCAGCCTTTAGGGTTGCCTCGATTTCAGTGGGGTGGTGAGCATAATCATCCACTACCAATATCCCATTTCTTTCACCTAATATGTCAAAGCGGCGTCCCACACCACTATATTCACCAAGCCCTTGGGCGATATCGTCAAATTCAATTCCAAGTTCCAAACCAGTGGCTAAAGCTGCTAAAGAATTCTGGACATGGTGCATACCCGGCACTTGAAGCACTATTTCGCCAAGTAATTCATCATGCTTCCAGGCATTATATGTGGTTGAAAGGCCGTTAAAGTTTATGTCTGTAGCCCTTATATCAACATCAGGTCCTGTTCCATATGTGACACTCCTTTTTTTGAGTTCTTTTTTCATGGCAAGGAGGTGGGGATCATCACCGCACAGGACTGAGAAGCCATAGAAAGGCACCTTGTCTAAAAAGTCATAAAAGGCCTTTTTGATAGATTCCAGATCTGGATAGTGGTCCAGATGCTCAAGGTCGATATTTGTGACAATGGCAATACATGGCGTAAGCCTCAAAAAGCTGCCGTCGCTTTCATCAGCCTCTGCAAGCAAAAAGTCCCCTTCGCCCCAATAAGCATTGGTCTTGAGGTTGTTGATCTTGCCGCCGATGATAACAGTGGGGTCCAGCCTGCCGGCATTTAAGACAGATGCCATCATTGAAGTTGTGCTTGTCTTTCCATGTGTGCCAGCCACTGCAATCCCGAATTTTTTAAGTCTCATTAGTTCTGCCAGCATCTCAGCCCTCTGGATAACAGGAATAGATGCAGCTTTGGCTGCCAAAATTTCTGGATTATCCTTTTTTATGGCAGATGAGACAACTACCACATCAGCATCAGTAATATTTTCAGCTGCATGTCCTATGTATACCTCTGCCCCTGCCATGCGGAGCTGCTTTATGGTATCGCTGGGCCGCACATCTGATCCGCTGACTTTATTGCCCAAAGAAAGGAGCACCTGGGCTATGCCGCTCATGCCGATACCGCCTATGCCAATAAAATGAAAATGTTGTTGTTTAAACATGACTTTTTTCCAAACTTTGTCCAGACTGTAAATTCAGCACAGTCTTATTTTCTTGCTCTTTTTTTTTGTTTACCATCTGTATAAGACCTTTGGCTATTGTGTCAGCTGCATCAGTTTTGCCAACTGCCTTGGCCTTTTGTGCCATCTGCTTCAACTTTTTTGGCTCATCAAGCAGATCCTGAATGGCAGAAGCCAATTTGACAGCACCTGTTTCACCTTCTTTGAATATTAATGCTCCCCCTGCAGAAGCAAGATATTCTGCATTGGCATCTTGGTGGCCAGAAGCAGCGTGTGGATATGGAATAAGCAGTGCAGGCCTGCCTACAGCAGCCAATTCAGCCACAGTTCCTGCCCCAGCCCTTGCAATCACAAGATCTGCCCAGCCCAAATGTGTTCCAATATCTGTAAGAAAAGGATTTACTTCAGATGGCACTTCGGCCTTGGCATATTGAGCCTGTACCCACTCCAAGTCTGCTTCCCCAGTTTGGTGCATTACTGAGATTATATGTCCGGAATTCCAAACACTTATCAAGGCAGAAGTCACCATCTCATTTATTCCGCGGGCACCTTGGCTGCCTCCGAGCACCAAGATCCTCTTGCACCCATTGGAGGGCCTTTTGTACCTCTTGGCCTGTTCTATCAGGTCTGAGCGCACGGGGTTACCGCTGATTGTTACCTCTTTTTCAGGAAAATATCTTTTTGTTTCAGGAAAGGAAACAAAGAGTCGCTGTGTAAACCTGGCAGCTAATTTATTTGCAAGCCCCGGAATAACATTTTGTTCATGCAGGGCAGTTGGTATCCTTAAAAGATATGCTGCCACAAGCACAGGGCCTGCTACATATCCGCCGACACCCAGAACAATATCTGGCTTAAATCGGTACAGCATTGCCGCTGCCTTGGCGATACTCAATGGCAGGCCAACCATGGCCTTTGCCACAGCACCTGGTCCAGAGCCTTTGATCGGTTTGACTTTAAGAACTTTCAGATCATACCCTTCTTGAGCAATAGCCT
>JAMOVF010000031.1 GCA_027061625.1 Deltaproteobacteria bacterium | reverse complement strand
AGAGGGGTAATGGGAGCAGAAATTAAGTGGGATCATCCGCACTACAAGCCTTGGCTCTCTATTGAGAGAACGGCCCAGTTTATTTTGAAGCGTGCCGGCCATCAAGACAAAGAATTGAGCATATACCTCACAACAGATCAGGTGATTGCGCAGATAAATCAGCAATGGCTTGGGCGCACAGGGCCTACAAATGTAATATCCTTTAGCCAGCCTGACCATACGGCATCAAATCTCCTTGGAGACATTGTAATATCACTGGACACCGCTGCCCGCGAGGCCCAATTGGCCCAAACAACATTGAAAAATAGATTAACGGCTTTGATGATACATGGCATGGTGCATCTGCTAGGCTATGATCATGAAGGTTCTGATCCAGAACGGATCATTTTTGAAAAAAAAGAAAAAGAACTGCTTAAAGCAATTATGAGGGAGAAGATTATGGCTGACTTGTGTATCAATGTTGACCATGTGGCAACTATCAGACAGGCCAGAGGAGGTGTTGAACCAGATCCAGTGGCAGCCGCAGTGCTGGTGGAATTGGCAGGAGCAGACGGAATAGTGGTGCATTTGAGGGAAGACAGGCGCCATATCCAAGACCGGGATGTGGCTTTGCTGCGCCAAACAGTCCAAACCAGGCTCACTCTAGAAATGGCTGCTACAGATGAGATGATCAGCATTGCTTCAGAGCTCAAGCCAGACATAGTGACCTTGGTGCCTGAAAAACGGGAAGAGCTTACTACTGAAGGTGGACTCGATGTGGCAACTTTAGAAGAAGAGATAACCAAGGCGGTTTCACGCCTTCACCAAGCGTCTATTCCTGTGAGCCTCTTTGTTGATCCAGAGCCAAAACAAATTGAGGCATCAAAAAACACGGGCGCCGAATGTATTGAAATACACACAGGGCGTTATGCTGAAGCTGCAACGGCAGAGGAGCAGGACAAAGAGTTTGAACAGATAGCCCAAATGGCGGGCATGGCTTCTGATTTGGGCCTGCGGGTTCACGCCGGCCATGGTCTTAATTATCAGAATACTGCCAGGCTGGCATCAGTGGCAGAGATAGTGGAATTCAGCATTGGCCATTCAGTGATATCCAGGGCCGTTATGGTTGGCATGGAACGGGCAGTAAAAGAGATGCTTTCATTGGTCAAAAAAGGCCATATTGTTTGATGTCATAAAATGATTCTCGGCTTGGGCATAGATCTAGTTCACATCCCGCGAATAGAGGGAGCAATCAACAAATATGGCCGCCGCTTTCTGAACAGGGTCTATACAGATCAAGAAATTGAAATATGCCAAAGGCGGAAAAAACCATTTGAAGCCTTTGCAATCAGATTTGCCGCCAAAGAGGCCTGCTCTAAGGCCCTTGGAACGGGTATGAGGAAGGGCATTGCTTGGCGCCAGATGGAAATTTTGCAGGAAAGCTCTGGACGACCGATACTAGTCTTAAGCGGCAATGCACAAAAACTTGCTTCTCAAATGGGAGCCGAAAGCTGGCTTGTGAGCCTTTCCCATGAAGGGGAATATGCGACTGCTGTGGTTATGCTCCAATCTGGAAAATAAAAAATTTTATAATTTTTAATAACTATGTTTGGAAAATGAAGTAAAGATTTCTTATTTCAGTGTCGTAATATTGTATAGTATAGTTGACAACAAATCCCTTTGCCTGATAAATGAAAGGAGATTCATTTTGTCTGGAGCGAACTTAAAGATAAAATTCAAATACCTAAAGAGGAAAATCATTACCTGCCCCGGCCTGTTACCCAACAGCACTGGGAGGGTTTTAAAGTAGCATTCAGGGAGGATATAGCATGGCTAAAAAAAAGACACCTTTCATCCTTTGGTTCAAGGAAATTGGAATCAAAGACGTTCCTATTGTAGGCGGTAAAAATGCTTCTTTGGGAGAAATGTATCGCCATTTAACGAAAAAAGGAATTAATGTGCCTAATGGGTTTGCTATTACAGCAGAGGCATACAAGTATCTCCTAAAAGAAGCTGGAATAGAACAAGCTATTAAGGACGTACTTGAAGGCCTGGACACCCACAACATTACTGACCTAAAGAAAAGGGGCAAAAAGGTCAGAGAGATCATCATGAAGGCCCCATTCCCAAAAGATCTTGAAAGTGAAATAATCAATGCATACAGGGAAATGGAAAAGGAGTATGGGCCGAATGTAGATGTCGCAGTCCGATCCTCAGCTACTGCTGAAGACCTCCCAGATGCCTCTTTTGCAGGGCAACAGGAAACATATCTCAATATTCGCGGCCCTGAGATGCTGCTCCAGGCAGCACATAAATGTTTTGCAAGCCTGTTCACTGACAGAGCTATATCCTACCGGCAAGATAAAGGCTTTGGACATTTTGATGTCTATTTGTCTATTGCTGTACAGAAAATGGTTAGAAGCGATGCCGCCAGTGCAGGTGTCATGTTCACCATGGACACGGAAAGCGGGTTTGACAAAGTGGTCTATATAACAGGTGCCTGGGGCCTTGGTGAAAACGTAGTGCAAGGTGCGGTGAACCCAGATGAATTTTACGTCTTTAAACCAACCCTGGAGCAAGGTTTCAAGCCAGTCATCAGCAAAAAACTCGGCTTAAAACAGAAGAAGATGATCTACAGTGATAACCCGCGCCATCCTGTCAAAAACAAGGCTACCACCAAAAAAGAACAGAGGACATTCGTATTATCTGATGATGAGCTTGTCACCTTGGCTAAGTGGGCATGCATCATTGAAAAACACTATAAAAAACAGATGGACATAGAGTGGGCCAAAGATGGTGACGGTGAAAAGGTTGGCACAGGCGAACTCTACATAGTTCAGGCCAGGCCGGAGACTGTGCATTCCCAAAAGGATGTCAATTTCATTGAAACCTACATCCTAAAAGAAAAAGGCAAGGTGCTCTGTACAGGCAACGCCGTAGGTGCAAAGATCGGACAGGGCAAAGCAGCCGTTATCAAGGACGTCGATGAAATCACCAAATTCAAAAAAGGCCAGGTATTAGTAACAGACATGACAGACCCCGATTGGGAACCTATCATGAAAATTGCTGCGGCCATTGTAACCAACCGCGGTGGACGTACTTGTCATGCTGCTATTGTGTCAAGGGAATTGGGAATTCCCTGTATTGTTGGTACAGAAAATGGCACCCAGGCAATCAAAAATGGCCAGGAAGTTACTGTCTCATGTGCTGAAGGTGAAGAAGGTGTGGTCTATGAAGGCCTTCTAAAATATGAAGTTCAGAGACTGGATCTAAGCGAGCTTCCCAAGACCAAGACAAAGCTCATGATGAATGTAGGCATACCAGAACAGGCCTTTACCCAGGGGCAGATACCGAATGATGGTGTTGGCCTTGCCCGTCTGGAATTCATCATCAACTCCCATATCGGGATTCATCCACTGGCCCTTATTGACTATGCCAAACTTAAACGGAATGCCCGCAAGGATAAGTCCTTAAAGGATGTAATTAA